>JAKDUN010000273.1 GCA_030457675.1 Brachybacterium sp.
CCGCCGGCCCCCCCCCCGCCCCACACCGGCCCCCGCCCGCCCACGCGCCGCCGGGGCTGACCTTGTCGCCGGGGGCGGCCCCCCCCGCCCCGCCCCGGTCGTCCGTGCCGTACGCGGTGCTCCCGCGCCGGCACCTGGAGCCCCCTCACCTTCTAGGCCCATCGCCCCCTTCTGAGCGTCATATGGCGGACGCTCGCGGAAAGGATCCACAGTGCTCATTGCACAGCGCCCCACGCTGACCGAAGAGGTCGTGTCGGATAATCGCTCCCGGTTCGTCATCGAACCGCTCGAGCCCGGTTTCGGCTACACCCTCGGCAACTCCCTGCGTCGCACGCTGCTGTCCTCCATCCCTGGCGCCGCGGTCACGTCGATCCGCATCGACGGCGTGCTGCACGAGTTCAGCACCGTCCCCGGCGTCAAGGAGGACATCACCGAGGTCATCCTCAACGTCAAGAACCTCGTCGTCTCCTCGGAGAACGATGAGCCCGTCGTGATGTACCTGCGTCGCGAGGAAGCCGGCCGCGTCACCGCCGCCGACATCACCCCGCCGGCCGGTGTGGAGATCCACAACCCCGACCTGCACATCGCGACCCTGAACGAGAAGGGCCGCCTGGAGATCGAGCTGATCGTCGAGCGCGGTCGCGGCTACGTCTCCGCCGCGCAGAACAAGGGCGTGGACGGCGAGATCGGCCGGGTCCCGGTCGACTCGATCTACTCGCCCGTGCTCAAGGTGACCTACAAGGTCGAGGCGACCCGTGTCGAGCAGCGCACCGACTTCGACAAGCTCATCGTCGATGTCGAGACCAAGCCGGCCATCTCCGCGCGGGACGCGGTGGCCTCGGCCGGCAAGACCCTGGTCGAGCTGTTCGGCCTGGCCCACGAGCTGAACCAGGAGGCGGAGGGCATCGAGATCGGCCCCTCGCCCACGGACCAGGCCATGGCCGCCGATCTGGCGCTGCCGATCAACGACCTGAACCTCACGGTGCGGTCGTACAACTGCCTGATGCGCGAGGGTGTCCACACCGTCGGCGAGCTGACCGCCCGTTCCGAGGCCGATCTGCTCGACATCCGCAACTTCGGCCAGAAGTCCATCGATGAGGTCAAGGCCAAGCTCGTCGACCTCGGGCTGTCGCTGAAGGACTCCCCGGCCGGCTTCGACCCGTCGGCCCTGGACTCCTACTCCGACGACTTCGGCGACCAGTACTGACCTTAATTTTCTTCAAGGAGAACGACCATGCCTGCACCCACCAAGGGCGCGCGCCTCGGCGGATCCCCCGCTCATGAGCGGATGATCCTCTCGGGTCTCGCCACTGAGCTGTTCCGCCACAAGGCGATCACCACCACCGAGACCAAGGCCAAGCGCCTGCGCCCCCACGCGGAGCGCCTCATCACCCACGCGAAGAAGGGCGACCTCGCCTCTCGTCGTCGCGTCATGGAGACCATCCGTGACAAGGGCGTCGTCTACACGCTGTTCGAGGAGATCGCCCCGACCTTCTCGGAGCGCCCCGGCGGCTACACCCGCATCACCAAGGTGGCCCCCCGCAAGGGCGACAACGCCCCCATGGCGGTCATCGAGCTGGTCACCGAGGAGTACTCCCCGAAGCAGGCCGTGGTGAAGGAGGCCGAGGGCGCCGCCAAGCACGCCTCGAAGGCCGAGGACACCGCCGCCGAGGAGAGCACCGCGCCCTACGGCGAGGACTCCTACACGGGCGAGACCCCGCCCGAGGGCTTCGACATCAAGGGCAATGAGGACTCCAAGAAGTTCCACACCCCTGAGTCGCCCTGGTACGACCGCACCGTCGCCGAGGTCTGGTTCCGTACCGCCGAGGCCGCCGAGGCCGCGGGCTTCGTCAACGCGAAGCCGGCGGACGAGGACGCCGACGCCTGAGCAGCGTCTGACGCCGCACCATGACGAGGGCGGGTCACCGGGAGAGTTCCTGGTGACCCGCCCTCGTCGTCGTCTCCGCCGGGTCCACCGCGTCGACACCTCCTGGCCCATGCTCGGCACCTGGCGCGACACTCCGGGATCAGTCGGCGCGCTCACTGCGGGCAGAGACGCGCATCGCCCCCGTTTGTCGAATCGTTACCCGGCGCGCCGAGACCGGTTGCGCGCGGTGGGCTAAGGTGCCCAAGGGGTGCGGTGTCCTCAGGACGTGCGGCGTGCCAACGCCGCGCGTGGGCACGCGCTCCTCCACATCGTCTCTTCCCGGAGCTGTTCCCCATGTCCCAGCGGCGCCCCACTCCTGCCACCGATACCTCGTCCCCTTTCTCCCTCTCGCGCCGCACGCTGTTCGCCGCCACTGCAGCCGCGGTCCCGGCCGGGGCGGTCGTGCTCGGGTCCGCCCCGGCGCTGGCCGATCCCTCGGTGACCGACGGGGAGACCCGCATCGTGGACGTGCCGCTCGCGGAGGTCCCGCTCGTCGAGGTCGACGGGGCGCAGGCCCGCGATCTCGCGGAGCAGCCGGCCACCATGGTGGGCGTGACCTGGCCCGAGGGCATCGACGCCCCTGAGGTGCACGTCCGCGGCCTCGATCTGGCCGGGGAGTGGAGCTCGTGGTTGCCCCTGGACGCCGCCGAGGATCCGGAGAGCGGGGAAGCCGTCGCCGGCACCGAGGCGGGATGGATCGGTGCGGTCTCCGCACTGCAGATCCGTGCGGAGACCGACGGTACCGATGTCACCGAACAGCTTGTCGCGCATGTCGTGACGACCTCGCCCACCGCCGCCGATGAGCAGGTGGTCCCGCTCTCCGAGACGCCCGCGACCGACACCGCGGACGCCGGTGACGAGGCCGCGCAGTCCCAGTCCCGACGGATGCGGACGATGAGCGCCTCCTCGGCGGCCAATCCCGCCACTCCGACGCTGGTGGGTGCCCCGACGTTCACCTCCCGCGCCGCCTGGCGGGCCGACGAGTCACAGGTGCGCTCCACCCAGGGCGCCGATCAGCTGAAGTCCGTGGTCGTCCACCACACGGCCGGGACCAACAACTACTCCTCCTCGGAGTCCGCTCAGATCGTGCGCGGCATCCTGCGATATCACACGGTCACGCTGGGCTGGGCGGACATCGGCTACAACATGCTGGTCTCCAAGTACGGCCAGATCTTCGAGGGTCGTGGCGGCGGTCTGCACCGCAACATCGTCGGCGCGCACGCCCTCAGCTTCAACACCGGTTCCTTCGGCATCTCGGTGATGGGCGACTACACCCGCACCGCCCCGCCCCGGGCGGCACAGGTCGCGCTCGCGCACCTGGTCGGGTGGAAGCTGCTCAGCACCTTCCAGACCGACGTCAAGGGCTCCTCCACCTGGAGTGGTGCGTCGGGGACCAAGCACCCCTCGTCGGGCACCCTGCCGAACATGTTCGGGCACCGGGACGTGAACTACACCTCGTGCCCGGGCGACAGCCTGTACGCCCGTTTCGGCAGCATCCGCACGGAGGCGCAGGCCTTCAACGACGGCGGCTGGAAGGATCACCTGTGGGCCTTCGAGGGCGCGGGCGGCGCTTCCAAGCTCGGCACCGTGGTGCGCAGTGCGCACCGCACCGGACGCTTCACGGCCACCCAGCTCACCAAGGGGCTGGTCCTGCAGGAGAGCGGATCCGCGCACGGCTATGCGACCCCGTTCGGGAAGCACTGGAGCGCGGGCTGGGGGCGTCCCACCCGCGGCGACTCCCGTGACGGCGATCGGCGCATCCAGGCGTTCGAGAGCGGCACCGCGGCGCTCGAGGACGGTTCGGTCCGCTTCGTCACGCCCGTCTTCGAGGACGTGGCCCCCGAGCGGGTCTTCTTCCTGGAGATCCAGGACCTCTTCGCCGCCGGCGTGACCGAGGGCTGGGGCGGGGGCAGCAACCGCACCTTCCAGCCCAGCAGCAACAACCTCCGTGACGCGATGATCGTGTTCATCTACCGGGCGATGGGGTCGCCCTCCTACTCGGCCCCGCGCAGCTCGCCCTTCCGCGACGTGGACCCGGGCTTCGTCTTCTACGATGAGATCTGCTGGGCGTACGAGGAGGGCATCACGGAAGGCTGGGGCAGCGGCAGCAACCGCACCTTCAAGCCGCTGGTGCCGGTCAAGCGCGACGCCGTCGCCGCCTTCCTGTACCGCGCCCCGGGGGGAACCCCCCCGCGGCCCCCCGAGGGGGGCGCGGTGGGGGAGCGGA
>JAKDUN010000274.1 GCA_030457675.1 Brachybacterium sp.
GGTGGGCCCGGAGGGGATCGAACCCTCGACCCGCGGATTAAAAGTCCGATGCTCTACCACTGAGCTACAGGCCCGTGCCCGCCTGGCGGCGAGCCTGACCATCCTAACGGCGTCGGAGCACGCAACAGGACGGGCCGTGCCCGCGCCGGATTTCGGCGGGGACACGGCCCGTCGGCCCCTGCAGTGCCGCCGGTCCGTGCTGGCAGCACTCTCGCCGGGCTCAGACGGTGGCCTCCTCCGCCTCCCGTGCGTCCTGGTAGTCGCAGACGTCCTCGTCCTCCCAGACCTCGACGTTCTTGATCTCCGGGAGGTCAGAGGCCAGGAAGATCGGATCCATGCCCTGGGCGCGCTGGGCGTTGAAGTGACGCAGCAACTTCAGCGCCGTGGGGGTGAGGATCGCGATCACGACGAGGTTGATCAGGGCGATGAACACCATGGACACTCCTGCGATGGTCCAGGCGAGGTCCACCGCGATCACGGAGCCGAGGAACACCAGCGCCACCACGGCCAGGCCGAAGGCCACGTGCCAGGCGCGCTTGTCGGTCAGGAAGTGCATGTTCGCCTCGCCGTAGGAGAAGTTCCCCAGCACCGACGTGAAGGCGAGCAGGAACATGATCACAGCGAGCAGCACCGCGGCCCAGGAGCCGAGGTTCGAGGCGAGGGACTCCGTCACCATCATCAGGCCCTCGCCACCGGCGGAGACGTCGGGGAAGGAGACCAGCACGATGAACGCCGTGATCGAGCAGATCAGCAGGGTGTCGAAGTAGACGCCGAGGGTCTGCACCAGGCCCTGCTTGACCGGGTGGCTCACCGAGGCGGTCGCGGCGACGTTGGGGACCGAGCCCATGCCGGCCTCGTTGGAGAGCATGCCGCGCTGAACGCCGTTGACGATCGCGGCGCCGAGGCCGCCGCCGATGACGGCCTGCGGGTTGAACGCCTCGGTGACGATCTGGCCGAGCACGCGCGGCACCTCGCCGAGGTTCATGCCGACGATGACGATGCCGATGAGCAGGTAGATCGCGGCCATCAGCGGCACCATGTTCTGGGCCACGCTCGCCACGCGGCGCATGCCGCCGAAGATGATCCCGGCGGTGAGCACCGCCAGCAGTGCGCCGAGCACGAACGGGAGCCAGGTCACGCCCTCAGGGTCGGTGTACACGGCGATGGCACCGGAGACGGCATCCACGATGGTGTTGGCCTGCAGCGAGGTGAAGGCGAAGGCGAAGCAGAAGATGAACAGGATCGCGAAGAACGCGCCGAAGCCGCGGCTGCCCAGCCCGCGGTGGATGTAGAAGGCGGGGCCGCCCTTGTAGGTATCCGCCGAGCGGGTCTTCCACAGCTGGGCGAGAGTGGATTCGATGAAGCTGGCAGCGCCGGTGAACAGGCACATCACCCACATCCACAGCACGGCGCCCGGGCCGCCGAGGAAGATCGCCCCGGCCACACCGGAGATGTTGCCGGTGCCCACCCGCGCCGCGGCGGAGACCGAGAAGGCCTGGAAGGCGCTGAGGGACTTGGTGCGCTCCGTGCGGTCACGCCCCTTGCCGATCTTCTCGAGCTGGGCCTTCTGGGTGATCGCGCGGAACATCGCGGGGATCATCCGCACCTGCACCGCGCCGGTGCGGATCGTGAAGTACAGGCCGAGCACCACGACCACGGGCATCCCTGCCCAGGTCCAGAGCCAGCCCTCAGCATCTCCGAGGAACTCGTTCAGTGTTTCGAGGGGGTTCATGGCCCTGACGGTATCGGGCGCGCTCCGCAGCCGCCCCCGGAGGGAGCACCACGGGACGGGGTCCCGCGCCTGCACTCCCCGCGTGCACGCCAGATGTGTCCCGCATCGCGGTCATGTGGCGCACACCACACCGACGTCGATCGAGCTTCGGGAAATGGTGGCGAGAAGCCTGCATCACTGCAGGTCGACACGAATGATCCACAGTTGTCCGACAATCCGAATCGTGGACGCCGGACTGTCACAGTTGCGTCACGACACTCCGGGGTACCCCCCGTCCCACCACCCCGGGGGGTCCACATTCGTCGCCGCTCTCGATACCGTGGACGGCGATATGGGCCCGTTCATGACGCACAGCGCAGACCACCCGTCCGCTACTGACCAGACCACCGGAGAAGGCTCCGACCTGGAATTCCGACCTCCCACCATGGAGGAAGGTGCCGCCATGTGGCGGATCGCCCGCGACAGCGGCACGCTCGACCTGAACACCTCGTACGCCTACCTGATCCTGGCCCGCGACTTCGCTGCCACCTCGCGAGTCGCGGTCGCCGACGGCGACACCGTGGGCTTCGCGCTCGGATACCGGCGCCCCACGGCGCCGGAGCGTCTGTTCATCTGGCAGATCGCGGTGGACGAGTCCCAGCGCGGCCGGCGCATCGCCGCCCGCCTGCTGGACGCTGTGGTGGCCGACCTTCCGGAGGTCACCACGCTGGAGACCACGATCACCGAGGACAATGCCGCTTCCCAGCGACTGTTCGCCTCCTTCGCGGAGCGCCACGGGGCGAACCATTCCGTCGGCCCACTGCTGACGGAGGCCCATTTTCCGGACCCCGGCCACGGCGCCGAGCTGCTCCACGAGATCAGCGAACTGCGCAGCGGCACCTGAGCCGCCGCGCCTCACCGGCCACCCCGCCGGCCCGACGTCGGCGCATGCGCCCCAGCGCGCCTCCGCGCCGCCCCCAGACCACCGATTCACCACCCAGGGAGATGTCATGACTATGACCGCACCGACTGAGTCCACCTCCAAGCCCGAGCTGACCGACGAGGTCAGCGCCCCCACCGCCGACCCGATCGAGCTGGAGTCCGGCGTCCGCAGCTACTCCCGCGGCTGGCCCACCGTGTTCACCCACGCCAAGGGCTCCGTGCTGACCGCCGAGGACGGCCGCGAGTACATCGACTTCTTCGCCGGCGCCGGCACCCTGAACTACGGGCACAACCACCCCGAGCTCAAGAAGGTCGTCGTCGACCACTACCTCGAGGACCGGGTCGTCCACGGCCTGGACATGTTCACCGACGTGCGTCGCGAGTTCCTGCAGACCTTCAACGAGAAGATCCTGAAGCCCCGCGGCCTGGACTACAAGGTCGCCTTCCCCGGCCCCGGCGGCACCAACGCCGTCGAGGCGGCGCTGAAGCTGGCCCGTAAGGTCACCGGTCGCGAGTCCGTCGTGAACTTCACCAACGGCTTCCACGGCATGACCCTCGGCGCCCTGTCGGTCACCGGCAACTCGATGAAGCGCGGCGGCGCCGGGATCCCCCTGGTGCACTCCACCCCGATGCCCTTCGACGACTACTTCGGCCAGGTCTTGCCGGACTTCATGTACTTCGAGCGTCTGCTCACCGACGACGGCAGCGGCCTGAACAAGCCCGCCGCGGTGATCGTCGAGGCCGTCCAGGGCGAGGGCGGCATCAACGCCGCCCGCGCCGAGTGGCTGCGCGGCCTCTCCGAGCTGTGCAAGAAGCACGACATCCTGCTGATCGTGGACGACATCCAGATGGGATGCGGCCGCACCGGCGAGTTCTTCAGCTTCGAGCAGGCCGGCATCGAGCCCGACATGGTCACCCTCTCGAAGTCGATCAGCGGCTACGGCCACCCGCTCGCGCTGACCCTCATCAAGCCCGAGCTCGACATCTGGGAGCCGGGCGAGCACAACGGCACCTTCCGTGGCTTCGGCCCCGCGTTCGCGACCGCCACCAAGGCGATCGACCTGTTCTGGAGCGATGACGAGTTCGAGAAGGCGACCATCGCCAAGGGCGCCTACGTCGAGAGCCGCTTCAACAGCATCGCGGCGAAGCACCCCGAGCACGAGCTGATCGTCAAGGGTCGCGGCCTCGCTCGTGGGCTGCAGATGCCCGATGGCGACATCGCCGGGAAGGTCGCGGCGCGCTCCTTCGAGGAGGGCCTGCTGGTGGAGACCTCCGGCCCCTCCGACGAGGTCGTCAAGCTGCTCCCGGCCCTGACCATTCCCGAGGAGCTGCTGGCCAAGGGCCTGGACATCATCGAGGCCGCCGTCGACGAGGCGCTCGCCGCCTGAGACCACTCCCCCGTGGGGGCCCCCCCCCCCCCCCCCGGGCGGGCGGGGTGGGCGGGCGGCCGCCCCCGCCGCCCCGCCGGCCGGACCCCGCACGGCCCCCA
>JAKDUN010000275.1 GCA_030457675.1 Brachybacterium sp.
GATGACCGCGGGCTCCTCGGGGCTGCGGTGGTGGACCAGGCCCGTGGCGCCGGAGGGATCCGGGCAGAACACGGCGCCGCGGCCGAGGGTCAGCGTGAGCGCCCCGTCGACGAAGGTCAGGGCGCCGCCGCGCATCGCGACCCGGCATCCGGGCGGCACGTGCTCGGCCGAGAGCATCTCCTGGACCGGAAGCACCGAGGGCCGCAGCGGCAGCGCAGCGGTCCAGGCGGGGGCGAGGGCGCTGTCATGGCTCGCGGCATGACCGGTCACCAGCAGCACCTCCTCGACAGGGCCCAGCACCTGCGGCGAGCCGGTCACGTCCACCTGCCAGCGCTCGCCGTCGCGGTGCACCGCGAGCGCCTGGCCGCGGTGGTGACGGAGCGTCGCCCACGGCGTCAGCGCCTCCTGCATCCGTCGCCAGCGCAGCTGCAGGTACTCCCCGACGACCGCGCGCGGCGGATACGGCTCCTCCGCGAGCTCCGGATGCGTGGTCAGCGCCCAGTCCGGGAAGGAGGGGACTGCGCCCGTGGCGGGGGCGTCGAGGATCCCCGAGCCGACGTTCAGTCGCAGGTGGTGGGGCTGGAAGGGGTGGTAGGCGGCGCCGGTGCCGAGGTGCTCCCCGGGGTCCACGACGGTGATCTCGATCCGGGGCCCGGTGCCCTCTCGCCAGCGCGAGGCGAGCTCCTCGAGCGCGAACAGCGCCTTCGCCCCCGCCCCCACCACGAGCAGGCGCACCGGAGCCGGGGTCGTGCCCGGTGCCCGTTCAGCCACGGCGGGCAGAGGAGGACAGGGCGTCGGTCGCGGCGTCCACGGCGACGGGGTCGGCACCGAGCGTGCGGCGGACCCAGTCGTCGTCGTAGACGGTCTCGAGATAGGGGACCCCGCCGTCGTGCACGATGAACGCCAGGTGCGACCCGGGGGTCAGCTCCCGCACCAGCGTGCCCAGCGCGTGGACGATGCCGCCGGTGGAGGCCCCGGCGAGGATGCCCTCCCGGCGGGCCAGGAGGCGGGCGCCGACCACGCAGGCGAGGCCGTCCACGCGCATCACACGGTCCGGGGACACGCCGCGGGAGATGTCGGTGACGACCCCCGCCCCGAGGCCGGGCAGCGGGCGCGGCGCGGGGGTGCCGCCGAACAGGACGCTGCCCACCGCGTCCACCGCGACCGTGCGGGTGTCCATCCGGTGCTCGTGGAGATAGGCGGTGCAGCCCGCGATCGTGCCGGTGGTGCTCACCGCCGCCATCAGCACGTCGAGCCGATGGTCGAGGGCCTCCGCGATCTCCCGCATGGTGCCGGCGGCGTGCGCCGCGGGGTTCGCGGGGTTGCCGTACTGGAACAGGTTCACGGCCCCCGGGATCTCCTCCTTCAGCTGCTCGACGCGCCGGAGCCGTGCTGTGAGCAGGTCACCGCTGACCGGGTCGGGCTCGGAGACCAGGTCGATCTCGCCGCCGAGCGCCCGGATGGTGGCCACCGTGGTCGCATTGGTGCGGGAGTCGACCACGCACACGAATCGCACCCCGTACGAGGTGCAGACCCGGGCCAGCGCCACGCCGAGGTTGCCGGAGCTGGACTCCACCACGGTGCCGCCGGCGGCGAGTCGGCCGCTGTCCAGAGCGTCGCGCACCATCGCCAGCGCGGGGCGATCCTTGGTGCTGCCGCCGGGGTTGACGGACTCGAGCTTGGCCAGGATCTCCACACCGGAGTTCGGGAAGAGACGGTCCAGGCGCACCAGCGGGGTGCTGCCCACGGCTCCGGAGACGCCGAGGACCGGCTCCGCGACGCCGGGCCGCTGAGGAGCATCGGCGGAGGGGACGGAGACCGTGCGCGGTGGGGTGGTCACGGCGTCAACCTACGGGAAGCCTGCGCTCCACCACCAGCATCGGAGGAGACCGAACGGTCGATCCCGGGGGGCGTCGGAGGGTGCCGGAGGGTCGCTCGGCGCGGCCCCGTGACGGGCGGTGCTCAGCCGGGGACGGGCCGGCTGCGGAACAGGAGCTGCGCGGTGCCGTCGGCCGCGGTGCGACGGTCAGCCGCGACGGCGTACACGGCACCCACCAGAGCCTCGTCGAGCACCTCGGCCGGCGGCCCCTCGGCCCGCACCCGGCCGCCCTCCAGCACCACCACCCGGTCGCAGTAGCGGGCGGCGAGGTTGAGGTCGTGCAGCACCACCAGCGTGGTCAGGTGCTGTGCGCGCACCAGCTCCAGGGTGTGGTGCTGGGCGCCGATGTCGAGGTGGTTGGTCGGCTCGTCGAGCAGCAGCAGGCGAGGCTGCTGCGCCAGGGCGCGGGCGATCAGCACCCGCTGGCGCTCGCCGCCGGAGAGGGTGGTGAGGTCCTGGCGGGCCAGGTGCGCGGCACCGGCCAGCTCGAGGGCCTCCGCGGCGAGGCGCTCGTCGGCGCGGGTGGTGGTGCCGAAGTGGCCGCGGTGGGGGAGACGCCCCAGCATCACCGCATCGGCCGCGGTCATCGGCAGCTCGCCAGGACTCTCCTGCGCCATCACCGCGAGACGTCGTGCGCGCTCCCGACCGGTCAACGACGAGAGATCCCGACCCTCGAGCCGCACCGTCCCGGCGTCCGGCACCAGGTCGCCGTGCAGGATCCGCAGCGCGGTGGTCTTCCCGCTGCCGTTGGGGCCCACCAGCCCCACCACCTCGCCGCGGTGCGCGGTCAGGTCCACCCCGCCCAGCACCTCGAGGGATCCGAAGCGATGGGTGAGCCCTCGCGCCTCGAGCACCACCTCGTCCATCAGGCCGGCTCCTGCTGCGCCAGCCGGTCGCCGATCCGCTCGAGCCCGTCGACGATCAGCGGCGAGGCGGGTTCGGTGAAGTTGAACAGCAGCGGCAGCACGGCCTTCTCCCGCACCGCGCGGAGCGCGTCGAAGCGGCTGCCGCCGAGCAGTGCGGCGAGCATCTCCTCCTCGTCGGTCGTGCCCTCGTGCAGCACGATCAGGAGGTCGGGGTCGGCGGCGAGCAGGGGCTCGGCCCCGCTCTCGAACACCCGCTGCGCGGTGCCGGCGAAGACGTTCTCGATCCCGAGCGCGTCCAGCTGAGCGGTCGCCATGGAGGCGGCGCCGTAGGCGTACACCGGCCCGCCGCCCGCGCTCGCGTACAGCACCGCCGCGGTGCTCACCCCGTGCGGGCGGGCGGCGGCGGTGTCGATCCGCTCCTGCAGCGAGGAGACCAGTGCCTCCGCCTCGGCGGCGCGGTCGAACACCGCCCCGTACGCGGCGATCTCCTCGAAGAGCAGAGTGAAGCTCGCGCGCTCCTCGAGGCCGCCGCAGTACGAGCGGGGCATCAGCACGTCGGCGCCCGCCGCGGCCAGGCCTTCGCGGGTGACGCCGTCGGGCAGGCCGAGCACCAGGTCGGGGCGCTGCGCGATCACCACCTCCTGGCTGATCTGCAGGTGACCGGTGGTGTCGATGTCCTCGGAGAGCACCGGGATCGCGTCGAGTCGCGCGGTGAGGTCGGTGTCGTAGTAGCCGCCCGGGAAGGAGCCGGCACGGGCGACCACCCGGTCCAGCACCCCGAGCCCGTCGAGGGTGGTCACCGGGGCGCTGTCCAGGAGCACCACTCGTTCGGGCGGCGCCTCGAGGAGCACGTCGGTGTCGCAGTCGACGAGGGTCAGGGGGAAGCCCTCGACGCTCCCGCCGTCGCCTGCTTCCGTGTCGCCGCCGCGGGCGGTGCAGGCGGATGCACCCAGGCCGAGAGCGCCGATGAGGGCTGTCATCGCGGTGCGGCGGGAGAGGGCGGAGGTCATGGAGCGGTCCTTCGGACGTGACGGGATGTGGCGGCGGTGGATCGGGCTCATCCCTCACGCGCCTGCATGCGACGGATGAGGATCAGCAGGAACGGGGCGCCGACGGCTGCGGTGATCACACCGATGGGCAGCTCCCGCGGCGCCATCACCAGCCGCGCGACGACGTCGGCCCACACCAGGAACCCGGCGCCCAGCAGCGCGCTCGCCGGGATCGCGACCCGGTGGCGGGAGCCGACCAGGCGCCGGGCGAGGTGCGGGATCACCAGACCCACGAAGCCGATCGCCCCGGCGCCGGCGACGGCCGCCGCGGTGCACAGCGAGACCACCACGAGCAGGCCGATGCGGGCCCGGTCCGGGGAGATGCCCAGGCCGTGGGCGAT
>JAKDUN010000276.1 GCA_030457675.1 Brachybacterium sp.
CCCTCCGCTGACCCCTACGCACCCCCTCAGCCGTCCGCACCCCCTCAGCGCTGGACGATCGGTCGCTGGGCCGCCCGGATCGGACGCTTCCTCGCCTACGGCTT
Organism: Brachybacterium sp.; assembly: GCA_030457675.1. Classification (GTDB taxonomy): domain Bacteria; phylum Actinomycetota; class Actinomycetes; order Actinomycetales; family Dermabacteraceae; genus Brachybacterium. The sequence continues at coordinate 105 of JAKDUN010000276.1, forward strand.
CCTCGCCCTGGTGCTGGGAGCCGTCGGCTTCTCCCTCGTCCTCGGCTTGCTGGCCGCCGGCGTCTCCACGGTCGTGGTCTGGGTCGGACTGCCGATCCTGGTCGCCGGGGTGCTGGTGGCGCACGGTTTCGCGATGGCCGACCGCGCCCTGCAGTCCATGATCCTGGGCACCGAGCTGCCCACCCCGGCACCGATCCGGGCCCCGTCGGGCGCTGGCAGGGTGCGCCGCCTGCTCACGCCGCTGACGGACCCCCAGAGCTGGCTGGACTCGCTCTGGGTGCTGGTCAGCTTCCTGCTCGCGCTGATCACTGTCCCGCTGGCACTGGCCTGGACCGTGGGTGCCTTCGCGACGGTGGGTGGACCGGTCTCTGCTCTGATCCTGGAGCGGACGCTGCCCGCCGCGCAGAACAATGGCCTGGCCGAGCTGATGGGCGTGCCCGAGCGGTTCACGCTCCCGGTGGACATGGGCCTGCAGTTCCTCGTCGGAGTGCTGTTCCTGCTGACCCTCGGCCCGGTGGTGCGCGGCCTCACCGCGCTGCACCAGTCAGCGGCACGCGGCCTGCTCAGCTCGCGGTACCGGGAGCAGCAGCAGCTGCTGCGCACCGAGCAGTCCCGCGCCGCCGGCCGTTCCGCGGAGTCCACCGCCCTGCGACGCCTCGAACGCGATCTGCACGATGGACCCCAGCAGCGCCTGGTGCGCGCCTCGATGGACCTCGCGCGCGTGGAGGCGCTCGCCCAGAAGGATCCAGAGAGGGCGCAGTCGGTGCTGCGGGAGACCCGCGAGCAGCTGGGCCTGACCCTCGATGACCTGCGCCGTCTCTCCCGGGGCATCGCCCCGCCGGTGCTGGTGGATCGCGGGCTCGCCGCCGCCCTCACCGAGCTCGCAGCGATCTCCCCGGTCCCCACCTCGGTCGAGGCCCCGGAGCTGGAACTGCCCGAGCATGTCGAGATCGGCGTGTACTACGTCGTCTCCGAGTCGCTGACCAACGCCGCCAAGCATTCCGGAGCCCGGAACATCCAGGTGGAGCTGGTCCGGATCGGGGATGATGCCCGGGTGAGGATCGCGGACGACGGGCGCGGAGGCGCCGAGATGCGCACCGGTGGCGGCCTGGCCGGACTGGCCGGTCGCGTCGCCTCCCTGGAGGGCCGGCTCACGGTGACGTCACCGGTGGACCACGGCACGCGGATCGAGGCGGTGATCCCGTGCGGGTCCTGATCGCCGACGACTCCGCGCTGATCCGGGAGGGTCTGCGCCTGGTGCTCGAAGAGGCAGACCACGAGGTGGTGGGCACCGCCGCGACCGGCACGGAGCTGGTGGTGCGTGCACTCGAGCTGCGTCCGGATCTGGTCATCTCCGACATCCGGATGCCGCCCACCCACACCGACGAGGGCCTGCGTGCGGCCCAACAGGTCCGCGCGCAGTGGCCGCAGGCTCCGATCGTGCTGCTGAGCCAGTACGTGGTGGTCGGCTACGCGACCGAGCTGATCGAGTCCGGGGCGCAGTCCACGGGCTACCTGCTCAAGGACCGCATCTTCGACATCCGGACGTTCCTCGAGTCGATCGAGCGGGTGGCCGGCGGCGGCGTGGCGATCGATCCGGACGTGGTGGGGCAGGTGATCTCCTCACGTCGGCGCACACCGCTGGACGAGCTCACGCCGCGCGAGCGCGAGGTGCTCGAGCTGATGGGCGAGGGAATGACCAACGTCGGCATCTCGCAGCGGCTGTACATCAGCGGCGGCGCGGTGGAGAAGCACACGCAGCGCCTGTTCGCGAAGCTCGGGCTCAGCGAGGACGCGAGCGTGCATCGTCGCGTGACGGCGGTGCTGACGCTGCTGGGTCGGTGAGGGCGGCGCTGGGGCGCTGACGAACGGACGGGACGACCGGCTGGCGGATGCCTGAAGAATGCCCACCCACGGGGTCACTGTCCCTCCCCACACCCAATTCATCCACAATTCCTCGGGGAATTCGTATCGCCCAGTCGTGGCACTTATCTCCACGTGGCCCGCCGGCGTCCCGTGGCGAGAGACCTGCGGCCAGTTGGGCGACGCATCGGGGCGCCATCTCGCCCGATTCCCCCGCTCACCGGCGGGACCGTTCCTCCACCGAGCATGGTCATCCACATTCTCTATCCACATTCTCTATCCACATTCTCTATCCACATTTTCGCATCGCCTCCGAGTTATCCACAGATTGCCTCCCAGGGGTGGTCGGCACTATCGATTTCTCGTACGATCGTGGGCATGAACACGACGGCAGAGCACGACGACGGGGAGCACCCCGGTGAGGACGCACCTCGCCGGGACGGCTCCGCGTCCTCTGTGGACGTCCTGGCTGCTGCCGCCTCCACGCTCACCGAGATCGAGGCGAGTCCCGCTGCGCGCGTGGTCCTCGCGCAGGTTCTCAGCGCGACGCTCCTCGCCTTCACCCGCACTCGTGCGGTGCGGGATCCGCTGCCCGACACCGCCGCCGGGTCGGCCGAGGAAGCCCTCGCCGTCCTGTCCGGGATCGACCAGCTGCGTTCCTCTCTTTCCGCGATGGATGCGACCTGGCAGGTCGCGACGGAGCAGCGGATCCGTCGCGCGGACGCCCAGCGCGGTCTCCCGACCTCCCGGCAGGGCAAGGGGGCCAACAGCGAGATCGCCCTGGCCCGCCGGATTTCTCCCGCAGCCTCCTCCTTCTCCCTCGCCTCGGCCCGTCGGCTGGTCCAGCACATGCCCGGCACGGTCGACACCCTGTGGGAAGGTGCCGTGACCACCCAGCAGGCCTCCACCGTGGCCGGCGCGCTGGCCACGGCTAACCCCGAGACCTGCCGACGGATCGACGAGATCATCCATCATGATCCGCAGACCCTCCAGGGGAAGGGGCACAAGCGCCTGCGCTCGGACGTCGAGGAGCTGGTCCAGCAGCTGGAGCCGGAGACCTCCCGGGAACGCGCGGAGCGGGCCGCGCGGGAGCGGCATGTGACCATGACCCCGCTGGCGGACGGGATGGCCCGGGTGACCGCGGTCCTGCGCGGCATCGATGCCGTCGGGATGATGCAGGCTCTGCACTCCGCCGCCGGGTCCCTACGCGCCGCCGGGAAGAAGACCTCTGCCCCGGCCCTCGCCGCGGACCTGCTGGTCGACGCCGTGATCACCCGACATTCTCCCGCACAGCCGACCTCCGCCCAGGACGCGCCCCAGACCCCTGACCATCACGCACCGCAGATCCCGCGCGACCCTCGGCCGCAGCCGGGAATCGACGTCGGCATCGTCATCACCGACACCGCACTGCTGGGCCGCGACGACGACTCCGCCAGCGCCCACCTCGAGGGCTACGGCATCATCCCGGCACACATCGTCCGGGACTCCCTGCTCGGCAGACCCCCGGGGCACCTGCGTCACGATGAGGATGAGCATCCCGATGAACAGGTCTCCGCGTTCTACCGCCGCCTCTACCGGAGTCCGTCCACCGGTGATCTGGTCGCGATGGAGTCACGGTCGCGGGCGTTCCCGGCGGGGCTGGCCCGCATGATCCTTTGGCGGGACACCACCTGTCGCACTCCGTGGTGCAATGCGGTGATCCGCCAGAGCGATCACGTCGTCCCCTACCATCGCGGTGGTCCGACCAGTTTCGCGAACGGCCAGGGACTGTGCGTGCGTTGCAACCTGCTCAAGGAGCACGGCCTGTGGATCATCGCTCCCCTGACCGCTGAGTCGGCCACGACCGTGGAGACGGCGTCGAGCCCGGGGACGGCTCCGGTGGTCAGTGACTCGACGGCCACCCATGACTCCCCACCGGGGGAAGCGCGACCACCGGCGGCATGGTTCTGGACCAGTCCTCACGGGGCACAGGGAATATCCTGGACACCGCCGATAGTCAGTCCGCCACGAGATCCTCGGCCAGGCTCAGATCCGCCGAGCTCGGACCCGCCGCGCTCCGACCCACCCCCCGAAGCTCCGCCCGCATAGGGGCGCACGGATTCGCGCTGCGGAGCTGGCGCGGTGCGCTCAGCGGAGCGTGCGCGGTGCGCTCAGCGGAGCGTGCGCG
>JAKDUN010000277.1 GCA_030457675.1 Brachybacterium sp.
ACGTCGATGCCGGGCTGGTGCTCCTCGGGGAAGAGCACGCCGCAGTCGACGATCAGGAGCTTGCCGGCGTGCTCGAACACGGTCATGTTGCGGCCGACCTCGCCGAGGCCGCCGAGCGCGGTGATGCGCATGCCGTTCCTGGGCAGGCGCGGGGGTGCGGTGAGCTTGGTGCGGGGAGAGGGCATGAGGAGTTTCTCTATCGTCGTAGGGTCAGATGCTCAGGTCTCAGGTGGCACGCGCGCGTCGCCGGGGCTCGCAGCAGCGGTCACACCATTCACGGTACGGCAGGACGGCCTCATTTCCGCATCCATGCCGGATTGACCACGTTCACGGTGGCGATTCGCCGACTCGGACGAGCGCCTGGAGCAGTGCATCCAGGGACCGTTCGGCGCGGAAGGCATGGCCGCCGTCGGTGACCACGAGTTCTGGCGGGACCGCGCCGTACGCCTCCCACACCGGGGCCAGCTGCGCGAAGGACTCCCGAGTCGCCGCGATCGGGAAGATGTGGTCGCGCTCCCCCGCCTCCAGGATGAGGGGGCGCGGCGCGACGAGGGCGGCGATGTCCGCCATCTCCAGCCCGGGCAGCAGGCCCGGGATGACGGTGCAGGGGCAGTGGCGGATCGAGGCGATGCTCGCCTCGAAGCTGCAGAAGTAGCTGGCGACCAGGGCCGCGGTGATCGATGGATCCACTGCCGCCAGCAGCAGGGACACCGCCCCTCCCCCGGAGCCGCCCGCGACGGCCACCCGCTGCGGATCCACGCCGGGCAGCTGCCGGAGGGCCTGCACCGCGGCACGGGCGTCCGCCACCCGTCGGCCCATCACCGGCGAACCATGCAGGAGATGGCGGGCGGCGTCGATGCCGCAGGAGTTCTCGGCCGGCTCGTACGGCTCGGCGCCCTCGGGGCGGGGGAATCGGCGACTGCCGAAGCTGATCATCTCCGGGCACAGGACTGTCAGCCCGGCCCGCACCAGCTTGTGGGCGAGACCGTCGTGGTAGTCGTCCGTCGGATCAGTGCGCACCAGATCATCGATGCCGCGACCGTGGCCTGCGACCAGCACCACGCCCGCGCCGGTGGCGACCGAGGGGGCAGGGCGCAGGAGGAGGGCGGGGATCGGTCCCCCCTCGCCGGTCCGTACCGTCACCTCGGCCGGGCGTCCGACCTCCGGGGTCGGCGGCACCGCCTCGAAGCCTGCGTCGGCGCCGGCCTCGAGACCGGGGTCGCTCAGACCGAGCCGCGCGCGCAGGCGCTCCCGGTGCCGTGTCGCGCCGGATGCGGACCTCACGCCGTCCAGCGCGATTCCCGCCCCAGGACGGCGAAGAACCGCTCCTGCTCGGTCGCACCCTTCGGCACACGCTGCTGCTGTCCGAACTGGCCGCTGCGTCGCAGCTGCGCTTCCATGGCGCTCATGCCGGTGAAAGCCGCGTGGACCAGCCCGGGGAGCCAGCTGGCGAGGTGCCCGCCTCGGCCAGCAGCGCATCGAGCGCCGCATAGCCCTCGTGGATGCCGACGTCCATGCCGGAATCGAGCATCTGAGTGCGCCCCTCGAAGGAGTCGAACAGCGAGGTGGAGCGCATCCGCGTCCAGCCGTCGCCGAGATCCTCGACGCGCATCGTCTCCAGCGACACCCCCTCGGGCCAGCCATCGAAGGTGAAGGTCTGGACGATGCGCTCCTCGGTGACCTCGTGGAAGCTGCCGTGGAAGGCGTACTCCTCGCCCTCCGGGCCGATGTTGACGAAGGCCCAGGCGCCGCCGGTGCGGGCGTCCCAGTGCTCGATGCGGGTGGAGAGCTCCTTCGGCCCCACCCACTGCGCGTAGAGCTCAGGGTCGGTGTGGGCGCGCAGGACCTGCGCCGGGGCGGCGTGGAAGTCCCGGACGATGCGGATCAGCGGCACCTCGGGATCGGCCTCGATGGTGGCGGTGGTGAGGTGGTCGGTGGTGGTCACGGCGTGCGCTCCTCGGGATCTGTGCTGCGGAGGTGGTGCAGGACGCCGTCGAGGCGGGACAAGCGGGTCTCGACGGCTCGGTGGTGACGGTCGATCCAGCGGGTCAGCTCCCCCAGCACCTCGGACTCGAGGTGCACGGGGCGCCGCTGTGCGTCGCGTCGGCGGGTGACGAGCCCGGCCGATTCGAGGACCGCGAGGTGCTTGCTCACGGCCTGCAGGGACATGTCGTAGGGAGCGGCGAGCTCGCCGACGGTGGCGTCACCGAGGGTGAGCCGGGAAACGAGATCTCGCCGGGTGGGGTCGGCGAGGGCCGCGAAGGCCCTCGACAGGGTGTCGTCGTCCATACCTCCCTTTCTCAACTGTTTGGTTGATGAGGAGACGCTACGCCTCTGCGCGCCCCTAGTCAACACATTGGTTGAACAAGGACGAGCCTGTCTGAAGTGTCGCTCTGGCACTCCCAGAACGACACCTCAGACAGGCTCAACGGGCGCAGCGAGGGTGCTGCTCCTTCAGCGGCAGCGTGCCCGCCGCCGCGTGCGGCCTCACTCCCCCAGCTGCAGCTCTACCGTCGCGAAGGAGTGCGCCGGCAGCGTGACCTCCAGGCCGCGCTCGTGCTCGCGCACCGACTCGAGCGCGTGGGGCGCGACGGCGTCCGGCTGCTCGGGGGTGTTGTGCGCGGCGGTGCTCGCCCCGGTCAGCACGGTCGCGGTGTGCCCGGTGACGGCGCGTCCGCGCAGGTCGAGCACCAGGGTGCGCTCCTGCGCGTGGTCGAGGTTGGACAGCGAGACCAGCGCCGTGTCCCCGGTGGTCGAGGCGGAGGCCGAGAGCATCGGCAGCGCGCGGCCGTCCACCACGCCGACCTCCTCCGGCAGCAGCACGTGGGCGGCCAGCGCACGGGCGTCCTGGTGCCCGGCGTTCATCGCGAACACGTGGTAGGTCGGGGTGAGCACGAGCGCGCCGGAGTCCGGATCGGTGAGGATCATCGCCTGCAGCACGTTCACGGTCTGGGCGATGTTCGCCATGAGCAGGCGGTCCGCGTGGCGGTGGAAGCCGTCGAAGTGGAGCGAGGCGACCAGGGCGTCGCGCACGGTGTTCTGCTGGTACAGGAAGCCGGGATTGGTGCCGGGCTCGACGTTCCACCAGGTGCCCCACTCGTCGAAGACCAGGCCCACCTTCTTGTGCGGGTCGTAGTGGTCCATGACGGTCGCGTGGCGAGCCACCAGCTCCTCGGCGAAGGCCGCGCGAGAAAGGGTCAGGTACCACTCCTCCTCGGTGAACTCGGTGGCGCTGCCCTTGTCGTGCCAGGGCCCGGACATCGTGTAGTAGTGCATCGAGATCGCCTGGTACGGGCCGGCTTCGCCGTCGCGGTGCTCGAGGTTCTTGGCCGCGCGCATGAGCGCCTCGGTCCAGGCGTAGTCGTGGTCGCTCGCCCCGGCGGCGATGCGCGTGACTGTGTTGCCCCCGTGGTCGCGCACGTAGGTGGAGTACTGGCGGGCCAGCGCCGCGTAGTCCTCGGCGCGCATGTTCCCGCCGCAGCCCCAGGCCTCGTTGCCGATGCCGAAGAAGGGCACCTTCCACGGCTCATCGCGCCCGTTCTCGCGGCGCAGGGAGGCCATCGGGGAATCGTCGGCCCGGGTGAGGTACTCGATCCACTCGCTCATCTCGGCCACGGTGCCGGAGCCGACGTTGCCGTTGACGTAGGCGTCGGTGCCCAGCAGCTCCACGAGGTCCATGAACTCGTGGGTGCCGAAGGAGTTGTCCTCCACGATGTCGCCCCAGTGGGAGTTCACCATCCGGGGCCGCTCCGCGCGCGGGCCGATGCCGTCCTTCCAGTGATAGTCATCGGCGAAGCAGCCGCCGGGCCAGCGCAGGTTCGGGATCTGCAGGGCGCGCAGCGCGGCCACCACGTCGTCCCGGATGCCGCGGGTGTTCGGGATCGCGGAGTCCTCCCCCACGTAGAAGCCCTCGTAGATGCAGCGTCCGAGGTGCTCGGCGAAGTGGCCGTAGAGGTGGCGGCTGATGGTGGCGCCGGGCAGGTCAAGGTCCACGACCACCCGGGCGGGGCCCTCGGTGCGGGCGGCCGACGGGCCGGTGGAGCCGCTGGCACGGGAGCCGGGAGTCGTCGCGGAGAGCGCAGAGACGAGGCCGGAGGGGAGGGGGGGGGCGGGGGCGGTCACGGGT
>JAKDUN010000013.1 GCA_030457675.1 Brachybacterium sp.
GCCGACCTCGCGCAGCTCGAGGTTCAGGGCGAGGCCGAGGGTGCCGTCCTCGAAGCTGACGAGCTCGTTGGCCATGACGTTCGGGAGGCCCTCGACGCGCGCGATGCCGTCAGCGGCCTCGCTGACGCGGCCGATCTCCTCGCGCTCGGTGGCGCCTGCCTGGTAGGTGGACACCGCGGTGTCCAGGGCGTTCCGGATGTCCTCCGGGCTGATCGTGAGCTCCGCCATCTGCTGCTTCGCTTCCTCTCGGTCTCCCCGTGCCGGGGATGGTCTGAACAATGCTGGGGACGCCGCGGCCTCGGGGGCTCCGGCGTCGGGGATGAGTCAGGCCACGAGCTGTGACCGGGCTCGGGAGAGCCGGGCCAGCACGGTGGCGTCGTAGAGGTCGTCGCCGACCTGGATCTGGAGACCGCCCACGACCGCGGGATCGACCGTGAGGTTCAGTTGGATCTGGCGACCGTAGATGGTCGCCAGGACTGCGCCCAGACGTGCCTGCTGCGCCTCGCTCAGCGGCATGGCGCTGGAGACGGACGCGAACGCGCGCCGACGTTGATCGGAGGCGAAGCGGGCGAACTCCTCGACACGACGCGCTGGCTTGGTCTCGCTGCGACGACCGACGGCACGAGCCCCCAGAGCGACCGTGAGCCAGTGCATCCGACCCTCCAGCAGACGCTCCAGCAGGGTCGCTCGCCGTGCGGGATCGCCCCGCTCGCCGTCGAGGGCGGCGGTGAGCTCACCGCTGCCGTCGATCATCCGCGAGACGTCGAACAGCTCGGTCTCGACCTGCTCGAGGACTCCCTCGGACTGCGCCTGGCCCAGCAGGGCCGTGACCCCGAGCAGCTCGAGGGCATCGAGGATGTCCTCCTGCTCGGACCAGCGGTGTCGCACGACCTCGAGGGTGGTCTCGAGCGTGCGCGGGCTGACCCGGTTCGACAGCAGCGCGCGGACCGCCGACTCCTTGACCTCGGCCGGACGGCCGGGATCGGAGAGGGCGCGCACGAGCTGGTTGCTGGAATCGATGGCATCGGCCACCGAGAACAGCTCCTGGGCCTCGGCGTCCAGCGCAGCGCCGTCGGCCGCGAAGGCGGCCTCGACGTGCCGGAGCACCTCGGCGAAGGAGGTGGAGGAGGTTCCTCGCATCACGGTTCCTTATCGGGTGGTGGCCTGGCTCGACTCGAGGTCGTCCAGGAACCGGTCGATCACTCGGCGGGAGCGCTCATCGTCGGTGAGGGACTCCCCGACGATCTTGGACGCGAGATCGCTGGCGAGCGTCCCGACCTCTCCGCGCAGCTCGGTCGAGGCGGCGATCCGCTCGGCGCTCAGCTGCTGACGGCCGGAGGCGAGCAGTCGCTCGTTCTCGGACTCGGCGCGGGTGCGGGCCTCATCGACGATCTTCTGACCATCCGTGCGTGCCTTCTCACGGATCGAGGCGGCTTCCTGGCGGGCGGCCGCGAGCTCCTGCTCCTGATCGTTCTTCAGCTGGTCGACCTGCTCCTGGACCTTCTCCGCATTGCGCAGACCGCCTTCGATCTTCTCCGCACGCTCGTCCAGCACGGCATTGAGCCGCGGCAGGATGAACTTCATGAAGAGGACCGCGAAGATCACCAGGAAGATGAGCGACCAGATGATCTCCGAAGGCAGGGGGACCAGAAGACGCCAGCTCGGGACTGACTGTGCTCCTTCGGCAAGAATCATGGGAGTGAGCCTCAGCCGAAGAGCAGGCCGGTGACGATCGCCAGCAGGGTCAGGATCTCGGTGAACGCGATACCGATGAACATGGTGGACTGCAGCTGGCCGCGCAGCTCGGGCTGGCGGGCGGTGGCCTCAGCGGTCTTGCCGACGATGATGCCGATGCCGATGCCCGGGCCGATCGCCGCGAGACCGTAGCCGATCGATGCGACGTTGCCTTCAAGAGCCGAGATAATCATCGGGTCCACAGGGGTTTCCTTTCGTTGTGCCGCCCGGGAGGACGGCGGACAGGGTCATGTCAGGGGGTGAGAGACGTCGTGGGGCAGGTCAGTGCTCGTCGGCGGTGGCCATCTGGATGTACACCGCGGCGAGGATCGTGAAGATGAAGGCCTGCAGGGCGGCGACGAAGATCTCGAAGCCGTAGATGCCGATCGCGAGGGCACCGGCGAAGGGCGAGATCGCGACCAGCCAGGTGCCCGACAGCAGCAGCCCCTGGGTGAGACCGATGAACACCACCAGCATGATGTGGCCGGCGACCATGTTCGCGAGCAGTCGGATGGTCAGCGATGCCCAGCGGATCAGGACGACCTGGAGGAACTCGATCGGCACCAGCAGGAGGTAGATCGGCTTGGGCAGCCCGGGCGGGGCGGTCTCGTGCTTGAGGTAGCCGGCGATGCCGCGCTTCTTCACGCCGGCCGTGACGTAGACCACGAAGGTCCACAGCGCCGCCAGCAGCGGCAATCCGATCACCGAGGTGCCTGCGAGGTTGAGCCCGGGGATCACGCCAGCGATGTTCATCGCCAGCAGGAAGAAGAACAGGGTGATGAGGAAGGGGGCGAAGTGCTTGCCCGCCCGCAGTCCCAGTGTGTTCTTGATGATGTTGCCGTTGACGAACTCGATGAGCAGCTCGACGATGCTCTGCGCGCGGCCCGGCACCAGCTTGGCGCGGGAGGCGAGCACGCACATCACGATCAGCACGACGGCGAGCACGATCAGGCGCACCAGCTGCACGCGGTTGAACTCGAACCATGTCCCGTCGAAGAGGAACGCGTCCGGGAAGAACTCGTCCAGTGTCGGGACATGGAAGAGCGAATCGTCCTCGGCGTGCAGCGTGGGGCTGAGGTCTGCGGTGTTCAGCTCGATCTCCCGTGGTCGTGTGGCTCGGCGCCGACGCGCCGGCCGTGGCCGTCATTCTCGATCGGGACCTTCCCGGGGCGGCCACCGTGCGTACGGCGATGGACGACGCATGTGCGTTCCGGGTGGTCGATCAGTGGTCGCGCTTCCCTCGGTATTGCACCGTGATCAGCGGTCGAGCACCTAGGGAAGCATAACAGAGACTCACTGCTGGGCCGGGGGTTCCCCGGGGGGCCGCGCGGGCTCCACATCCAGTGGCTGTCGGGTCCTCATCAGCAGTGTGGCCTCGACGATCATGGCCGAGACCGCACCCACCAGCAGTGCCACCCCGATCCACTGGGTGGACAGCGAGGGGAGGTCCCGGACCAGCAGTAGGATCAGGATCACAACGAACATCTTGACCGCCCAGGAGCCGAGCACGGTGGCGGCCATGCTCATCGGGCTCAGGCGCGGGCCGAGAAAGGCGATCGCCATCGAGGGCAGCACCACGACGAGGGTGAGGCCGGTGCCGACCAGGGCTCCTGCCAGGGCGGTCGACTCGGGACGGGTGGCGGCGACGATGAGGACGATCACGTCCAGCACCAGACCGACGGCCACCGCGATCACGGTGGCACGCTGCATCGAGCGGTCGCCCGCGGTGCGGCGCCGAGGGGCCGCAGCGGGCCGCTCGCTCGCGTCGGAGGTCTCAGGCTGAGGGGACATCGGATTCCTTCCGGTGACGGCCGGTGCGCCATCTGAGGGGGTCGAAGGTGATCAGGACGGCGAACATCAGTCCGATCACCCAGAAGATGAAGACCGAGCGCATCGGCAGCACGAGCGGGATCAGCAGCCCTACCGAGATGACGACGGTCCAGGTGTACATGATCAGCACAGCGGTGAACTTGCTGTGGCCGAGACTGAGCAGCCGGTGGTGGAGATGGGCCTTGTCGGCGTGGAACGGGGATTTCCCTGAACCGATCCGGCGCAGCACTGCGAGGCCGAAGTCCAGGAACGGGACGATCATCACGCCGATGGGGAGCAGGATCGGCAGGAACTGTCCGAAGAAGTCCGCTCCGGACAGCCGTGCCGGATCGACCTGCCCGGTCACGGCGATGGTGCTCGCGGCCAGCAGCAGGCCCAGCAGCATCGATCCGGAGTCGCCCATGAAGATGCGGGCCCGGGTGAGGTTGTGCGGCAAGAAGCCCAGACAGGCGCCTATCAGCACTGCGGTCAGCAGCGCGGCGAGGGAGGAATAGTCGTCCGCCGAGGAGTCGCGGGTGAGCAGGTACGCGTAGAGGAAGAAGGCGGCTCCGCCGATGGCCATCACTCCGGCGGCCAGTCCGTCGAGCCCGTCCACGAAGTTCACCGCGTTCATGCTCACCACCACGACCAGCACGGTGAGGATCAGCGCGGTGCGTCCGGACAGCACGGTCACACCGTTGATCGGGAGGGTCACCAGGCTCACGCCCTGCCAGGCCAGCAGCACCGCGGCCAGCACCTGGCCGGCCAGCTTGGTGATCCAGTCCAGGTCCCAGCGATCGTCAGCGGCGCCGAGCAGACACACCAGGGCGCCGGCGGCGAGGATCGCCCAGGGCTGGCGGGTGTCGCGGAACAGTCCCTCGAGGAAGGGGACGTTGCTCGCGACCAGCATCGCGCAGAGGACTCCCGCGAGCATGGCAAGACCGCCCAGGCGCGGGGTCACCGCGTCGTGCACGTCGCGATCCCTCACCGCTGTCATCGCCCCGGCCCGTCGGGCCAGCAACCTCACCCCAGGGGTCACCAGGAAGGTGACCGCCGCGGCGAGCAGCAGGAGGAACAGGTAGATCCTCACCCGCGCGAGCTCTCCGCCCCGTCCTCGCCCGCAACGGGCTCGGACCCGGTGGTCGGCGTCTGCCGGCCGACGCCGTCGAGGGGGGTCTCGGCGGTCGGCGCCTGCGCTCCGGTGCTCGTGGCATCGGGGGCGGGCTCGGGCTCCGCGGGCAGATCCAGCACCGAGGTGCTCGCGGCAGGCGCCGGGGAGCCGGTGCTCGCCGAGTCTGTGGAGACGGGCTCGGCGGGCGTGCCGGTCGCGCTCTGCTCGTCCTCGGGAGCCGTGCCGTTCGTCTCTGCGTCGCCGGAGGCTCCCGCTTCGGGGGAGACGGCGGCGGGCGTCTCCCCATCGGTCGTCTCCGCGCCGGCGACATGCTCGTCGGAGCTCTCGGAGTCCTCCTCGGAGGGCTCGGGCTCGGGCGCGGTGAAGATGTCACCGACCACCTCGATGATCTGTGCCTTCGAGATGGCGCCCTCGCGAACGATCTCCGCAGGGGTCGAGGTGGTGTCCAGGATGGTGGAGCTCTCGCCGATGCGGGCCGGCCCGCCGTCGAGGTAGATCTCGACGGCGTCGCCGAGCTGCGTGGCGGCGTCCAGGATGCTCGTGGCGGCGGGCTTTCCGTGACGGTTCGCGCTGGAGACGGCGAGCGGACCGGTGCGGCGCAGCAGCTCGAGGGCGATATCGTCGTCCGGCATGCGCAGCGCCACGGTGCCGCGGGTCTCCCCCAGGTCCCAGGTCAGGGACCGCTGGGCGGTGACGATCAGGGTGAGCGCGCCGGGCCACAGCTCGTCGGTGAGGTCCTCGAGGTAGTCAGGGACGTCCGCAGCCAGGGCCAGCAGCACGGCATGGTCACCGATCAGCACCGGCGGCGGGGTGTCGCGGCCGCGGCCCTTGGCCTCGAGCAGGGCCGTGACGGCGTCGGGGGTGAACGCGTCCGCCCCGATGCCGTAGACGGTGTCCGTCGGCAGGACGATCAGGTCGCCGCCGCGCACGGCGTCGACGGCGGCGGCGAGGGCATCCTCGCGGGACTCTGGGTTCTGGGTGTCGTGCACGGTCACCGGGACAGTCTCTCACTTCCGCTGGTCGGTTCCTCGGGGGCGCGACGCGCCACCAGGAATCGGTCCCGACCGGTCAGGTCGGGGACAGTCCTGAGCAGGTCGAAGCCGCCGCACACCGCGGCGGCCTCACGGGCGGCCTCCCCCTGCACGTCCGCGTGCTCCATGATCAACACTCCGCCGGGCCGCAGCAGCCGGTGCGCCCAGGCGATGACGGCGCGGGGCACCTCGAGCCCGTCGTCCCCGCCGCCGAACAGGGCGCGATGCGGATCGTGCGCAAGCACCTCGGCGTCACGAGGCACGGCCTCGGGCGGGATGTAGGGAGGGTTGGACAGCACGGCGTCCACCGGGGCGACCGCTGCCAGCTCCGGCACCTCGCCGAGCAGATCGGCCCGCAGGACGCGGCCGCGGCCGGCTCCGGCCCGTTCGAGATTGCGGGCGGTCAGCTCTGCGGCGGCGGGATCGATCTCCACGGACAGCACTCGCGAGCGCGGCAGCTCGTCGAGGACGGCTGCGCCCAGCGCACCGGAGCCGGCGCAGAGGTCGACCACCTCGGTCAGCGACCCCTCCCCGTGCTCGCGCATCAGGTCCACGGCGAGTTCGGTCTCAGGTCGCGGGATGAACACGCCGGGCCGTACGTCCAACATCAGTCGGCGGAACGGGGCGCGTCCCAGAATCAGCTGCAGCGGCTCCCGCTGCGCGCGACGGGCGGCTGCTCGCTCGAGCTGCTCCGCGAACTCCTCCGGCAGCTCATCGAGCAGGACCAGCGGCTTCTCGGTCCCTGCGGCATGGGCGATCAGCGCCCGGGCATCGACGCTGGGTGAGGGGACCCCGGCCTCTCCGAGCCGCCGTGTGGTCTCCGCGAGAGCGGTGCGCAGCCGGGCGCGGACCTCCAGGCCGTCCATCAGATCCGCTCCTCGTCGGTCCCGGCCTGGGCCGCTGCCAGGCGCGCTGCCCGCTCGGCCTCACGGGAGGAGGCGATGAGGTCGGCGAGATCCCCGGCGAGCACCTGGGCGAGGTTGCCGGCCTTGAATCCGGTGCGATGGTCGGCGACCCGGGACTCGGGGAAGTTGTAGGTGCGGATGCGCTCGCTGCGGTCCACCGTGCGCACCTGGGAGCGCCGGGTCGCCGAGGACTGCGCCTCCTGCTCCGCGCGGCGGGCATCCAGCAGTCGGGTGCGCAGGATCCGCAGCGCCTGCTCACGGTTCTGCAGCTGGCTCTTCTGGTCCTGGCAGGAGACCACCACGCCGGTGGGCACGTGCGTGATCCGCACGGCGGAGTCGGTGGTGTTCACGCTCTGCCCGCCCGGGCCGCTGGAGCGGAAGACGTCGATGCGCAGATTCGCCGGGGCCATCGCCTCGGCGAGCAGCTCGGACTCATCGGCCTCGTCGGCCTCGGGCAGCACCAGCACGCCGACGGCGGAGGTATGGATGCGTCCCTGGGACTCCGTGACCGGGACGCGCTGGACCCGGTGCACCCCGGCCTCGTACTTGAGATGGGCATACACCCCCGTTCCGGGGCCACCCGCTCCGCGCGACGCGATCGCCACGGTGACGTCCTTGAGCCCACCCAGATCGGACTCGGCGGAGGTGAGGACCTCCACCCGCCAGCCCTGGGACTCGGCGAAGGCGCGGTACATGCGCAGCATCTCGGCCGCGAAGAGCGCGGACTCCTCCCCGCCGGCGCCGGCCTTGATCTCGAGGATCACGTCGCGGGCGTCATCGGGATCGCGGGGGGCGAGCAGGTCCTCGAGTTGCTCGCGCTCGCGGGTGAGGCGGGAGTACAGTTGCTCGGCCTCGGCGGCCAGCTCCTCGTCCCCCTCCCCCAGCTCCTCGAGCTCCCGTGCGGTCTCGAGGTCCGCCGTGGTGGCCTCCAGTCGTACCGCGGCGTCGAGGACTCCCTCCAGCTCCGCGTACCGGCGACCCACTCGGCGGGCGCGGGCGGCGTCCTCGTGCAGGGCCGGGTCCGCCATCGATTCCTGCAGACGGGCATGCTCCTCGCGCAGCGGTGCGAGACGATCGCCCCCGTCGTGCTCGCTCATCGATGCTCCTTCGTCAGCCACGGGTTCCTCCACCGCACAGTGTCCTCCACAGCACGGTGTCCCCAGCCGCGCGTGGTCGCGGTGCTCACATACGACGACGCCGGTGCACGCCCTGGGGCGCGCACCGGCGTCGGAGAGAACTCTCAGGCGTTCGACACGCTCAGGATCAAGAGTCCTTCTTGCCGTAGCGGGCCTGGAAGCGCGCGACGCGGCCGCCGGTGTCCAGGATCTTCTGCTTGCCGGTGTAGAACGGGTGGCACGCGGAGCAGACCTCGGTGCTGATCGCACCGTCCTGCTTGGTGCTGCGGGTGACGAACGAGTTTCCGCAGGTGCAGGTCACCTGGGTCTCGATGTATGCGGGGTGGATCTCAGCCTTCATGTCTCTCCTTGCTCGGGGTCGCTGGGTCGGCGCCCGGCGGGCACCGTGAACCAGAACCGACGTCACAGTCTGCCACGCATCGCCCCCGCCGCGCGAGGATTCCGGGTGCGGCGTGCGCAACATCGCTCCGTTCAGCTCGAAGCGCGCACCTCGAGCCGGTAGGGCACCGTGCGATGGGCCGCTGCTCCGCTGAGCGGGACGGAACCGTCGAGCATCCCGACCACCAAGGAGACCGTCTGCTGGGCCACCGTCTCGATGTCGATGCTCAAGGTGGTCAGCTCGGGGGTGACCAGCGAGGCGATCTCGAGTCCGTCCACCCCCACCAGGCGCACCCGGCCCGGCACGTCCACGCCGAGGCCCCGCAGGGCCCGCAGCAGTCGGACGGCGAGCTCGTCGTTGAAGGCGACGATCGTGTCGAACCGCTCGTGCAGGAGCTGTTCGAGGATCTCCCGGTGCCCCTCCCGTGCGTCCACCTCCCGTACCGGGACGTCGGCGCCGCCCGTGAGCGGACGGAGCGACGCGGCCAGCGCGAGGCTGCGGGTGCGACCTCGACCGCCGGCGAGGTCGAGGACCACGGGCCGCCGGGCACCGGCGTCGACCAGATGCTCGGCCAGCTCTGCCATGGCGGTCTCGCGGGCCAGCTCGATGACGCCGCCCTCGGCGAGCTGCGCGGCACGGCCGTCCAGCTGGACCACCGGCATCCCTCCCGTGCCCCGGATATCAGCGGTCAGCACGCCGTAGCCGACGAGGGCGTCGACCCGGCGCGCCAGGTCGCCCGCGACCCGTTCAGGGTGCGGAGCGTGCAGCGCGTCGGCGAGCACGACGTTCCAGCCGTACGGAGCGCAGGCACGGACCACTGCCGCACCGAGCTCGGCGAAGTAGGCGTTGGAGAGGTCCTCCACGACCAGGCCGAGGGTGATCGGTCCCTGTTCGACGAGCCCGCGGCCGAAGCGGGAGGGGCGATAGTTCAGCTCCGTCGCCGCCGCGAGGACCCTCTCGCGGGTCTCGGCGCTGATGCCGACCAGGTCGTTCATCGCCCGGGAGACCGTCTGGCGCGAGACGCCGGCGCGCTCGGCGACGTCGATGATCGTGACCCGGCGTGACATGCCGCTCATCGTACGGGGGAGGTCAGGTCCAACCACTCCATCTCCTGCTCGCTCAGCTCGACGCCCAGTCCCAGGGTCGAGGAGCGCATCTCGGCGATGCTGCGCGGCCCGAACAGTGCGAAGGTCGGGAACTTCTGGTGCAGCACGAAGGCCAGGGCGATCGCGGTGGCCGGGACGCCGCGCTCACGACCGAGCTCCTGCGCCCGGGCCAGTCGCTCGAAGTTGCCTGCGCTGTAGTAGCAGCGCACCAGTTCCGGGTCCGAGAGGTCCTCGGGATGGGCGCGACCGGTGAAGAAGCCGCGGGCCTGCGAGGACCAGGGAAGCAGGGCGATGCCCCGCTCCTCGAGCCACTCCTTCGACGCGGGGTCGGTGGCGTGGACGCAGCCGGCCCACGGCACGTCCAGCGCCTCGGCCAGGCCGAAGTGGTTGGACAGGATGGTGAAGCCGGTGCGGCCGTTGGCCTTCGCGTAGGCGTTGGCCTCGTCCACGCGCTGAGGGGTCCAGTTCGAACCGCCGTAGGCGCGGATGCGGCCGGCCCGCAGATGCTCGTCCATCACGTCGACGAACTCCCCGACCGGGACCTCCGGATTGTCCCGGTGCATCATGTACATGTCCGCATAGTCGGTGCCCTGACGCTCCAGGGAGATCTCGAGCTGGCGGGTGATCGATTCGGGATCGCAGTGCGGGGTGTGTGCACCCTTGGTGATGACCACGACGTCCTCGCGCACCCCACGATTGCGCACCCACCGGCCGAAGAGCTTCTCGCTGAGACCGCCGGCGTAGATGTGGGCGGTGTCGAAGGTGGTCCCGCCGATCTCGGTGAAGGCGTCGAACATCGCTGAGGCCTGGGCGAGGTTCAGCTGGTTGTCGCAGCCCATCACCAGCCGCGACACCTGTTTGTCGAGACCCGGGATCGCGCCGTAGGTCATGGCCGGGCCCACCTGCACGCTGCCGGGGGCCAGGGGCCGTCCGGTCAGGGTAGGAATGTTCGCGTCATCGGCCTCGAAGGGGTAGCGCAGGCCGATCTGCTCGCGCCACTGATCCAGTGCTCGCGCTTGGCCCAGGGAGTTCTCCCCGGTCAGCTCGGTGATCTGGCTCCCGTCACGCGCGGCGAGGGCGAGGGCGTCCGCCTCACGGGCGTAGGCGTGGGCCGCGGGGATCTCGATCTGCTGTGACTGCTCGCCCACCACGTCCAGCTCGATGCCGGTCCCCTCACCCAGTCCCCAGGGATCGCTGAGACGGATCACGCCGCGCGATCCCGTGATCGTCGCGGACTGCGGATCCGCCAGGCGCACTCCCGTGCGCAGGCTCGCGGTGATCCCGCCGGGGAAGGTGAGCTCGGCGGCGGCCCATTCGTCCACGCCCGTCTCCCCCAGGGTTCCGCTGCCGGCGACCGTGGCGGGGTCGACGAAGGCGCGGCCCTGCGCGGCGCCGACGACGAAGCGGGCGAAGGACATCGGGTAGCAGCCCACGTCGAGGATGCCGCCGCCGGCGATCGCGGGATCGAAGAGGCGGCCGCTGCGGGTGCCGGTGTCGAAGGCGAAGGAGGCGTCCACATGCGTGATCTCCCCGATCGTTCCGTCGGCCACCAGCTCCAGCACCCGGACGGTCTGGGGATGGAAGCGGTACATGTAGGCCTCGAGCAGGACCTTGCCGGTGCGGGCGGCGAGGTCGATCAGCGCCATGGTGGTGCCGGAGTTCGGGGTCATCGGCTTCTCGCACAGGACATGCTTGCCGGCCTCGAGCGCCATCGCTGCCAGGCGGGCGTGACCGGTGTGGACGGTGGAGATGTAGACGGCGTCGACCTGGTCGCTCGCGAGCACCTGCTCGTAGTCGCCGATCAGTGCCGGCTCCTCCAGCGGGAACTCGTCCGCGAAGGCGCTCGCGCGCTCGGGTGAGCTGCTGCCGACGGCCACCAGCACGCCGTCCTGCGAGGAGGACAGCTGCGAGGCGAAACGGCGGGCGATCGAGCCGGGACCGAGGACGGCCCAGCGGAAGGGGGCAGAGGAGGTGGTCATGGAGACGTCGTCGTCCTTCACAGGTGGGGAACACAGGAGCCGTGAACGTTCACGGCTGGGCTCACGCTATCCCGTTCCGCCCTCCTGGGCAATGCCGTCCGCCCACGGATCCACACGTCACTGACACGACGAGGGGCACCTCCACTGCAGTGGAGATGCCCCTCGAGCCCCGTCCCGTGCTCAGCACGGCGGGGGCGCTGATCAGTCCGAGCTGCGCCCGCCCACGCTGGGCGTGTTCTTCTGAACCGTCATCAGGAACTCGGTGTTCGACTGTGTCTTCTTCACCCGCTCCATGAGCAGCTCGAGCGCCTGCTGCTGCTCCAGGGAGCCCAGGACACGGCGGAGCTTCCACATGATGGCCAGCTCCTCCTTGCCCATCAGCGCCTCCTCGCGGCGGGTGCCGGAGGCGTTGACGTCGACCGCCGGGAAGATCCGCTTGTCGGCGAGGTGGCGCGAGAGTCGCAGCTCCATGTTGCCGGTGCCCTTGAACTCCTCGAAGATGACCTCGTCCATCTTGGAGCCGGTCTCCACCAGCGCCGAGGCGAGGATCGTCAGCGAGCCGCCGTGCTCGATGTTGCGGGCCGCGCCGAAGAACCGCTTGGGCGGGTAC
This sequence comes from Brachybacterium sp., assembly GCA_030457675.1. Lineage (GTDB taxonomy): Bacteria > Actinomycetota > Actinomycetes > Actinomycetales > Dermabacteraceae > Brachybacterium. Next base: position 11,822 of record JAKDUN010000013.1, read on the forward strand.
AGCGCCGAGGCGTCGACACCGCCGGAGAGGATCCGACCGGAGGCCGGGGCGGCCAGGTTGTAGGCGCGGGACAGGCGGGTGAGCGAGTCCAGCAGGACCACCACGTCCTTCCCCATCTCCACCAGCCGCTTGGCCCGCTCGATGGCGAGCTCGGCGACGATGGTGTGGTCCGAGGCCGGGCGGTCGAAGGTCGAGGCGATGACCTCTCCCTTCACCGTCCGCTGCATGTCGGTGACCTCCTCGGGGCGCTCGTCGACGAGCACGACCATGAGGTGGACCTCGGGGTTGTTCACGGTGATCGCATTGGCGATCTGCTGCATGATGATCGTCTTGCCGGCCTTCGGGGGCGCGACGATCAGGCCGCGCTGGCCCTTGCCGATCGGCGAGACGAGGTCGATCAGCCGCGGCCCGACGGCGTTCGGTGCCGTCTCCAGACGGAGCCGATCATCCGGGTACAGCGGGGTGAGCTTGCTGAAGTCGACCCGCTGCTGGGCGCGGTCGGTCGGCATCCCGTTGACGGTATCGACCTGGACCAGTGCGGCGTACTTGTTCTGGTTGCCCCCGCCGCCGCCTTTGCCGCGGCGATTGCGGCCGCCACCGCCGTGGTGCTGCTGCGGCTGCTCGACGCGGTGGTCCTCGCCGTCCCGGGGCGCCTTGACCTGGCCGGTGATGGCATCACCCTTGCGCAGCCCGGCGCGCTTGACCTGGTTCATGGTCACGTAGACGTCGCTGGCACCGGGGAGGTAGCCGGTGGTGCGCACGTAGGCGTTGTTGTCGCGGATGTCGAGGATCCCGGCGATGGTCATCAGCTCATCGCCCTCGCGGGCCTGGCCATCGTCCTGCTGACCGCCCTGCGAGTTCTGACCCCCTTGCGAGTTCTGACCCCCTTGCGAGTTCTGACCCCCCTGGGAGTTCTGGCCGCCCTGCGGGTTGGGGCCGTCGTTCTGCCCGCCCCGGCCGCGACGCTTGCGATCGCGCGAACGGTTGCGGCTGCGGGAACGACCTCGCCGGTCGTCGTCGTAGCCGTCGCCGCCCTGGCGGTCATCGTCCTGCTCCCCGGAGCGATCCGGGAGCTCGATGTCCTCCAGACGGCGGCGCTGATCGCCCCCGCGGCTACGGTCCTCGCCACGGCTCTGGCCGTCGCGGCGGTCGTCACCGCGGCTCTGACCGTCGCGACGGTCCTCACCGCGGCTCTGGCCGTCGCGGCGGTCGTCACCGCGCGTATGGTGGTGCCCGCGGGCCACCCCGCCCCCCGCCCGCCGGCTGCGGTTCTCACGGCCGCCGGTGTCGCGGTCCGCGGCGTCGCCGCCGCGGTCGCCCCGCTGCTCGCGAGCTCCGCTGCCGACCGGCAGCTCGAGCCCGAGCTCGGGTGCGGAATCGTCGCGCGCCGCCCCGGCGGTGGTGGCGCGGGAGCGCGAGCGGGAACGGGAGCGCTCGTTGCGGTCGGCAGCTGCGGTCCCGGCGTCATCCTGCGCGGACGGCTCGGACTGCGCAGGCTGCGCAGCGGGCGCTTCCTGCGCGGGGGCCGAGGCCGGTGCGGAGGGTGCGTCTGCGGCAGCGGTCGGCGGCGTTCCGCCCCCGCGGATGGCCTCGATCAGCTCGCCCTTACGCAGGCGACGGGCTCCCTTGATACCGCGTTCGGCCGCGAGGGCCTGCAGCTCGGGAAGCTTCTTCGCCGCAAGATCTGCGCCGGAGGTGGTGTCGTTCACCCGGGTTCCTTCCTGTCGAGCCGGTCACGCCGACTCTTTACTGGTCTGGGTGCCGCACAGCACCGGGAACGTGATGTCTCCGGGTGTTGTCGCGACAGGTCCGCACAGGGTTCTCCCCACGATGCAAGGCATCCTCGGGGGCCTGCCGGTGTGATTCGGGGTGCGCCAACGGCGGCGCACGGGCCTGCATGGCACGTCAACTATGGTGCGCGAGGTCCGTGCGGGGCGCTATATCAGGAAGCACATCGGAACGCGGAGTTCTGCACACAGCATCCGCAAGGGATGCACTGCAGGGTTCAGCGTCGCGCGATGTCGCCTGGACGCAGGGTCAACCTACCACAGGCGCGGCAGGGGTCGTCCGCAGCGCCACCTCGGCGATCCGCCATGCAGTGGGGTCGCCCACGAACCGGCGCACCAGCGGTGCCAGCTCCGCTCGACGCCCCGACATCACCAGCACGGAGGGGCCTGCCCCCGACACCACAGCAGGGTGGCCCTCGCGGCGCAGCACTCGCATCAGCTCGACGCTCTCGGGCATTCCCGGAGCGCGCTGCTCCTGGTGCAGCCGATCCTCGGTCGCCTCGAGCAGGAGCTCCGGCGCACCGGCGAGGGCATGGACGAGCAGGCCGGAGCGAGAGGCGTTGAAGACCGCGTCGGCGTGGGGAATCTCCTCGGGCAGCAGTCCGCGCGCCTGGTCGGTGGACAGAGTGGTGGTGGGAAGCAGCACCACGGGGTGCAGGACGTCGCCGCCGACATGCAGCGGCACCGCCCGTGCAGTGGCCCCCTGCATCCAGGACAGCACCACACCGCCCCGCAGCGCCGGAGCGGCGTTGTCGGGATGCCCCTCGAACTCCGTCGCCAGCTGCAGCACGGCCTGGTCGTCCAGCGCCTCCGGATCGGAGATCATCCCCCGGGCCAGCAGCAGTCCGGCGAGCGTGGCTGCAGCACTGGATCCCAGGCCCCGCCCGTGCGGGATGCGGTTGGCGGCCCGCAGCCGCAGACCCGTCTGCGGTGCCCCGGCGTGGTCGAGGCCGCGGCGCAGGGCGCGTACGACGAGGTGGTCCTCTCCGGTGGGCACCGAGGCGGCGCCCTCCCCCGTCACGGTGATCTCGACCGCGCCGGTGGTCGCCTCGACGCTCAGGTCGTCGCAGAGGTCCAGGGCGAGACCGAGGGTGTCGAAGCCGGGACCGAGGTTCGCGGAGGTCGCCGGCACTCGTACGGAGACCCGGGTGTGCTGGATCCTCACAGGCCGATGGCCTCCGCCGCTGCAGCGATGTCCACCGGGACCACGGTCGGGGAGAGATCGTGCTGTCTCATCGCGGTGTCGATGTCCTTGAGCCCGTTGCCGGTGACGGTGATCGCGATCGTCGCACCGGTCGGGACCAGCCCCTTCTCGGCCTGCTGCAGCAGTCCGGCCACGCCGGCCGCCGACGCGGGCTCGACGAAGACGCCGACCTCTGCCGCGAGCAGCTTCTGGGCGTCGAGGATCTGCTGGTCGGTGACCGCGTCGATGAGCCCACCGGAGTCGTCCCGCGCCTCGACCGCCAGGTGCCAGGAGGCGGGGGCGCCGATGCGGATGGCGGTGGCGACCGTCTCGGGTTCCGTGATCGGGTGCCCGGCCACGAAGGGGGCGGCACCCGCTGCCTGGAAGCCCCACATCTGCGGCAGCGAGTCGGTGACGCCCGCTTCGCGGTACTCCCGGTAGCCCATCCAGTAGGCGGAGATGTTCCCGGCGTTGCCGACGGGCAGGATGTGGATATCGGGGGCCCTGCCCAGTGCGTCGGCGACTTCGAAGGCCGCGGTCTTCTGTCCCTGGAGGCGGTACGGGTTCACCGAATTGACCAGCTCGATCGGATGCTCCGCATCGAGCTTGCGGGCGATCTCTAGGCAGTCATCGAAGTTGCCGTCGACCTGGATCAGCTTCGCCCCGTGCACCACGGCCTGGGCGAGCTTCCCGGCGGCGATCTTCCCCTGCGGCAGGAGCACCGCGCAGGTCAGGCCCGCGGCGGTGGCGTAGGCCGCAGCCGAGGCGCTGGTGTTGCCGGTGGAGGCGCACACCACCGCGGTCGCGCCGTCGCCCAGCGCCTTCGACATCGCCGAGACCATCCCGCGGTCCTTGAACGAGCCGGTGGGGTTCATCCCCTCGACCTTGATGTGCACGTCGGCACCGACCGCCGTGGACAGGGCGGGAGCGGGCACCAGCGGGGTGCCGCCCTCCCCCAGTGTCAGCAGGGTGTCGTTCTCGGCGAACGGAAGCTGCTCTCGGTACTCGGCGAGGACGCCGCGCCACAGATGTGCCATGTGGTCATTCTCCTTCGATGCGCAGGATGGAATCGATGCTCAGCACCGTGGCGGTGGAGGAGAACACGTCCAGGGACGCGGTCATCGCGGACTCCAGCGCACGATGCGTGCTGATGCCGATGTGCGCGCGGAGCGGCCCCTCCGTCTCCTCCTCCTGCTCGATCAGCTCCTGGTGGATGGTCGAGATGGAGATCCCGTAGCCGGACAGGGTGCCGGCGATCTCGGCGAGCACGCCGGGTCGGTCCTCCACGGTGAGCGAGACGTAGAAGGCGCTGCGCAGCTCCTCGAGCGGGATCGACTCGAGCTCCGCGTACCGCGACTCGCGCGGGCCCACACCACCGTGCACGCGGGCGCGGGCGGCGGAGACCACGTCGCCGAGGATGGCCGAGGCGGTCGGGGCCCCTCCGGCACCCTGGCCGTAGAACATCAGCGAGCCGGCGGCATCCGCCTCGATGAACACCGCGTTGTACGCCTCGGAGACCGAGGCCAGCGGATGCTCCTCGGGGATCAGCGCCGGGTAGACACGGGCGGAGATCCGCTCCCCGTTCTCCTCCTCGATGCGCTCGACGATCGAGAGCAGCTTGATGGTGCGGCCCATCCGTGCGGCGGCGGCGATGTCCTGGGCGGAGACGGTGGTGATGCCCTCGCAGTGCACGTCGGCCAGCCGCACCCGGCTGTGGAACGCGAGCGAGGCGAGGATCGACGCCTTGGCCGCCGCGTCGTGACCCTCGATGTCGGCGGTGGGGTCGGCCTCGGCGTAGCCGAGCTGCTGGGCAGTGGCGAGCGCATCGTCGAAGCTCGCGCCGGTGCGCGTCATCGCGTCGAGGATGTAGTTTGTGGTGCCGTTGACGATGCCCAGCACCCGCTGGATGCGATCCCCTGCGAGCGATTCGCGCACCGGGCGCACCAGCGGGATCGCCCCGGCGACCGCGGCCTCGAAGTAGAGATCCACCCCGTGAACATCAGCGGCCTCGTAGAGGGTGGCGCCGTCCTGGGCCAGGAGCGCCTTGTTGGCGGTCACCACGCTGGCGCCGTGCGCCATGGCGTCCAGCAGCAGGCTGCGCGCGGGTTCGATCCCGCCCATCACCTCGATGACCAGGTCCGCCTGGTGGACCAGGGAGGCGGCATCCTCCGTGAGCAGCGCGGCGGGCACGTGCTCGCCGCGGTCGCGGTCCAGATCCCGCACGGCCACGCCGATCACCTCGAGTCGCCCGCCGACGCGGTGGGCGAGCTCGCCCCCCTGCTCGGAGATCAGGCGCAGCACCTCGCTGCCGACGGTGCCGGCGCCGAGGACCGCGACGTGAAGGGTGGGCAGCGCCCGGGGGGAGGACTGCTCCCCGGGCTCTGGGCTGCCGGATGCGTGCTGTGACATGTGCGGAGTGGTCCTTCCACAAGGTCCGACGGAGGGGTGGGGACAGGCTCTCGAACTCTAACCGAGGGCCACGTGGTCATGTGTCCTGACGTGAACGAATGCGACGTAGGGGCGTCAGCCCTGCTCGCCTGGCTGATCTCCTGCCGCTCGTTCCTCGCAGCACGTCGATCAGCTCAGCTCGCCTGGCTGATCTCCTGCCGCTCGTTCCTCGCAGCACGTCGATCAGCCGATATCGAGGCCGAGGAGGTCGTCCTCGGTCTCGCGGCGGATCAGGGTGCGGATCTCGCCGTCGCGCACCGCGATCACGGGCGGGCGGGGCACGTGGTTGTAGTTGGAGGCCAGCGAATAGCAGTAGGCCCCGGTCACCGGCACGGAGACCAGGTCACCGCGCTCCACGTCGCCGGGGAGGTACTCGTCCTTGACCACGATGTCACCGCTCTCGCAGTGCTTGCCGACCACGCGGACCACCTCGGGCGCGGCATCGGAGATCCGGCCGGTGAGCAGGCACGAGTAGTCGGCGTCGTACAGCGCGGTGCGCACGTTGTCGCTCATCCCGCCGTCCACGGAGACGTAGACGCGGTGGTGGGGACCGCCCAGGCGCACGTCCTTGACGGTGCCCACGGAGTACAGGGTCTGGGTGGAGGGGCCGGCGATCGCGCGTCCGGGCTCGAAGGACACATGGGGCACCTCGAGCTCGAGCTCGAGGCACTGCGTCGCGACGATCTTGGCGATGCCGGTGGCGAGCACCTCGGGCGTGGCCGGGGTGTGCTGGGTGTTGTACATGACGCCGAAGCCGCCGCCCAGGTCGAGCTGGTCGACGGTGCGGCCGAGCTCGTCCCGGACCCGCGCGACCAGTTCGAGGAGACGGCGGGCGGCGACCTCGAAGCCGCCGGTGTCGAAGATCTGGGAGCCGATGTGGGAGTGCAGGCCCAACAGGTCCAGGTGCGAGGCCTCGAGCACCCGGCGCACGGCGTCGAAGGCGGCGTCGCCGGTGAGGGAGAGCCCGAACTTCTGGTCCTCGTGCGCGGTGGCGATGAACTCGTGGGTATGGGCCTCCACACCGGTGGTCACCCGCAGCATGACGGGGGCGCGCAGGTCCAGCCGCGCCGCGACCGCATCGACGAGCTCGATCTCGTCGAGGGAGTCGATGACGATGCGGCCCACCCCGGCCTCGAGGGCACGGCGGATCTCCGGCTCGGACTTGTTGTTCCCGTGCAGGGCGATGCGCTCGGCCGGGAAGTCGGCGCGCAGGGCGACGGCGAGCTCGCCGCCGGTGCACACGTCCAGGCCCAGGCCGTCCTCCTCGACCCAGCGCGCGACGGCACCGCAGAGGAAGGCCTTGCCCGCGTAGTAGACGTCCGCCCCGCGGTGGGCCCCGAACGCCGCGGCGAAGGCGTCGCGGAAAGTGCGGGCGCGGTGGCGGAAATCGTCCTCGTCGAGCACGAAGGCGGGGGTGCCGACCTCCTCGGCGATGCGGTGCACGTCCACGCCGGCGATCTCGACGGCACCCTCGGGGCTGCGCGCGGTGTTCCGCGACCACAGGCCGTCGATCAGGTGGTTGACGTCCTGGGGGTAGGGCAGCCAGGTGGGGGCTGCGTCGTTGCCGTGTAGTGCTCCGGCCTCGTGGGCGCGCATGTCTGCTCCTGGTCTCGCACCATCCCGCCCCCACGTTCTCGTCGGGCGGCTCGCGCCGTCGGCGCCCCCCGAGAGTAGATGCGCAGCGGGTACCGTCGCACTCGCGTCCGGCCAGCGAACAGCCCGGCGGCCGTTGCCCCGTCCGCCCGGTAGGAGCCGGTCCGGACTGGTCAGATCCGCAGTTCACGCGGGATGCGGCGGGACCTCGTGCCCGGCGGGTGAGCGAGAGCACTTGATAGTCTCAGGGCGTCGTCGCGGGAGCCGCGGCACGACCCCTCCGGGGGCTCCCCGCACGCTCCCTCGCCTCCGAGATCGATTCTGCGCGAAGGAGACCCGGTGCCCACTTCATCCTCGGTCCAAGGCCGTCCCGGCGAGCACGAGCTGGTGGTCGTCGCCAATCGCCTGCCGGTGGATTCCCGTACCCTCCCCGACGGCGCCACCGAGTGGGTGACAAGCCCCGGCGGGCTGGTGACCGCGATGGAGTCCGTGATGCGCACCATCGACTCCGGTGCGTGGGTGGGCTGGGCCGGTTCTCCCGGCGAGGCCCCTGAACCCTTCGAGGCCGACGGGATGAGCCTGTACCCGGTGAGGCTGGACCAGGAGGACATCGAGCGCTACTACGAGGGCTACTCCAACGCCACCCTCTGGCCGCTCTACCACGACGTGATCGTCGACCCGGAGTTCCATCGCGGCTGGTGGGACTCGTACCTCTCCGCGAATCAGCGATTCGCGGCAGCCGCCGCCCCGGTCGCGGCGCCGGGCGGCACCATCTGGGTGCACGACTACCAGCTGCAGCTGGTCCCGCGGTTGATCCGGGACCGGCGCAACGACGTGCGGATCGGGTTCTTCAACCACATCCCGTTCCCGCCCGTCGAACTGTTCTCCCAGCTTCCCAAGCGCAACTCGATCCTGCGCGGGCTGCTCGGCGCGGATCTGCTGGGCTTCCAGCGCGAGAGCGATTCGCTCAACTTCCTCGCCGCGGTGCGCAAGCTGCTGGGCCACCACGTGGACGGCATGACGATCTCGGTGCCCGGGATCGGCGCCGCCCCGGTGCGAGAGGTCCAGGTGCAGACCTTCCCGATCTCCATCGACTCCTCCGCCGTCTCCACCCTCACCGAGGATCCGGAGATCCGGGAGCGTGCCGCCCAACTGCGTCGAGACCTCGGCGATCCGGAGAAGATCGTGCTGGGCGCGGACCGTCTGGACTACACCAAGGGGATCCGTCACCGACTGAAGGCCTGGGGCGAGCTGCTGGATGACGGCTCGATCGATCCGCATGACGCGGTGATGATCCAGATCGCTACGCCGTCCCGGGAGCGGGTGGAGGCCTACCGACAGCTGCGTGACGAGGTGGAGCTGACCGTGGGGCGGATCAACGGCGAGCATGCGCCGCTGGGTCGGCCGGCCGTGTCCTATCAGCACCACTCCTTCGATCGACGCGAGATGACTGCGCTGTTCATGGCCGCTGACGTGGTGCTGGTGACGGCGCTGCGCGACGGCATGAACCTGGTGGCCAAGGAGTACGTCGCCTCCCGTCCGGACCTGGAAGGGGTGCTGGTGCTCAGCGAGTTCGCCGGCGCGGCCGACGAGCTGCGCGCCGCCGTGCTGGTGAACCCGCACGACATCGACGAGCTCAAGGCTGCGATCCTGCGGTCGCTGGCGATGCCGCCCGAGGAGCAGCAGGAGGCCATGCGCTCCCTGCGCCACCAGGTGATGGAGCACGATGTGCAGTTCTGGGCGCACCAGTTCCTCGAGCGTCTGACCGCCTCGGGGGCCCCGGAGGACGAGTCGGCGCGGGTCGTGCGCCTCACCGGGGATGACCCCAGCGACCCGGCGGAGCTCGACGAGGTGCTGCAGCGGTTCACGGAGGTGCCCCGCCTGCTGATCGCCACCGACTTCGACGGCGTGCTGGCGCCGATCGTCGCCGACCGCGACGCGGTCCAGCCCGATCAGGAGGCCCTCGTCGCCCTGCGCGAGCTCTCCGATCTCCCGGGCGTCGCCGTCGCGCTGGTCTCCGGCCGGGCCCTGGCCGATCTCGACTCCCACACGTCGATGCCCAGCTCGGTGGTGCTGGTGGGCTCCCACGGCGCCGAGGTCGGGGCGCTCCCGCCCTGGATGCAGGCCGAGGTGCTGGACAAGTCCGCGCTGAGCATGACCCCGCAGAAGGAGGAGCAGCTCGCCGCGATCACCACCACGCTGCGGCGGATCGCCCGCGCCCACCCCGGCACGGAGGTGGAGACGAAGCCGACGGCTGCGGTGCTGCACACCCGCAATGCCAAGGGCCGCGGTGGGATCAACGCCACCGATTCCGCGCTCGAGTACGCGACCACTCTCCCGAATGTCACGGTGACGCCGGGCAAGGAGGTCGTGGAGTTCGCGGTGGTGCACACCTCGAAGGGGGTGGCGATCGATGCCCTGTCCCGGGCGAGCGCCGCCGATGCCTGGCTGTACCTGGGCGATGACGTCACCGACGAGTCCGTCTTCGCGCAGCTCGGGGGTGAGGACGTCGGGGTGAAGGTGGGCGGTGGCGATACCGCAGCCCATCTGCGGATCCCGGACACCGGGGCGGCACGCGAGCTGCTGCGCCGGCTTCTGGAGCTGCGCGCCGAGCAGAGCTGATGAAAGAATCCCCGGTCAGAGGCTTCTGACCGGGGATCTACTCGGTGCCCGCGACAGGATTCGAACCTACGAC
>JAKDUN010000278.1 GCA_030457675.1 Brachybacterium sp.
TTCACCTGGGAGTCGGCCTGCTGCTCCACCTGTACGCCAGAGTGGCAAGCAGTAGCCGTGTCGGACATTTCGCTGGCGCTCATGTCCTCCCCGGCTGCTTGCGAGGGGCCTCCGGCCCCCTCGACCCCCTGGAAGAGCGCATCGCGTTCGGTGCTCATGCGGCACCTCCGATCAGCGCCAGCGGCACGTCAGGGCTCCGCACCGCGAGCCCACCCAGCAGCTCAGCAACCGCGCCCTCCGCATCATGTTCGGCCGAGGTCTCCGGACCGTAGGTCAGTTCCCGCGACCCGACGTTCTGGTGGTACGCGTTGCCGTACATGCCGGGCGTGTGCGCGGCGGTCGGAACGCTGCACTGGTGCCACTCGTAGGGCTCGATCTTCCCGATGTGCTGCACGAGGTAACGATTGATGTCGTCGGCACGATAGACCTTCACGACCGAGGCCAGTCGGCGGATGAACTGGTCCAGCGCTTCGTCCACGTTGCCCTTCTGGCGGGCGTAGTAGAAGAACTCGACGGGCTCGATCGTCGCCGTGATGACGATGAGGCGCGGGGCCACCTCGCCCTTGTTCTTGTAGCGGGCCTTCGCAGGCGAGGCGTTGTACGGATCGAGCAGCAGCAGCCAGTCGTTCGCATCCATCGCCGAGGCCCGCAGATCGTCCAGCAGCAGCACCTCCTCGCCCCGCCAGTCATCAAGCGGGTTCCCCGTCGCGGCCCGGTAGACCTGCCACCGCTCGTCGTGCGCGTTCGCCGCGTTGATCGCCTCGGTAATGAAGTCCGTGGCGAACCGGGTCTTGCCGATCCCGGCATCCCCATGGATGAACACCACGTGCGTCGAGAACTCACCGGCGCGCAGCTTCGCCGCCGCCCGGTATGCGCGACGCTGGCCGTAGGCCGACAGCGCGTCGTCGATCTCCCGTTGATGCCGCGAGTAGATGTCGAACAGCTCGTCCGTGAGCATGATCTGATCCCGCGTGACCTCACCCTGGAGCACGCGCTCCCGCATGTCCTCGAAGTTCTCGGCGACGATCTTCTTCTTCACGTGGGCGCGGCCCTTCAGCCACGTCTCCCGGCGCTGGGCGTCGATCCCGAGATAGTCAGGCCCGCGCACCGTGGCAACTTCCGAAGGCGCGTACTGGTGCTTGTCCGCGTACTTCACGTGCGTCAGATACGACAGCATGTTGTCGAAGGCGTACCGCCCGCGGCCAGGCTTCTCGACGTACTGGGGCTCGACACCGATGCCGAACGCGAGCCGATCCAGCGGCGCACTCTTCGCACGGCTGGCGAACTTGATCACGGCGTGCAGGTGCTCGGGCTTCGGTTCGACCACCAGGGCCTTCTCCGTGTCGCTCCAGACCTCGCGCTCGTCCTTGTCGTGCACGATGCCGTAGGCCTCGATGACCTCGCAGCCGGTGGCCTCGAGCCGCTGCACCACGTAGGCGAGGATCGCCTCGGCACCCTGCTGGAGCAGCGCGGCCCCGTTCGGGTCCTCGGCAGCCCAGGCCCAGTACGACGGATCGAGGTACTGCGTGAGCCCGATGCTCGTCGGGTTGTTCTCCTGCTTAGCCACGGCGACCACCCCCGCCGCGGGCGGCGCGGAGGACCTCAGAGGGAGTGCGGCGCCTAAATGACCCCCTATTGACCCCCAAATGATCCCGCGGGACCACGTGACGGAGCGCGGGTGGAACAGGCCGCTGACCAGGCATGTTGTTGCAAGGCGCGGCAATCGACAAGCCCTTGCCGCGCCCGTAGGAACGAATGAGGGTCTCAGAACTCTTGGAGTGCGAAGCACGGCTACGGGCAGTCATCACGACGGCGGGCAGCCCGGCTTCGGCGGGTGCCAGGCCAGGCCCTCCGGGCGGGGTCAGGTCGACGGGAGCGGTGTTGAGGTTGCGGGCGTCGGGGTGCATCAGCGAACACCGCCCTTGCGGTAACGCTTGATGACCGCCTGATGCGTGACGCCGAGGGCGTCGCCAATCCTCGCCCAGGTCACACCGTCGGCACGGGCGTCGGCGACGGCGATCTCGACCGCCTCCTCCAGCACGGAGCGGAGCACGCCGAGATCGTGGAGACGGGCCTCGGAGTCGGCGAGGGACGGATCGCCCAGACGCCAGCGGAACGCCTCGACGTGATCGAGCGCAGCGGAGTTCGCGCTCATCAGCGACCACCGCCCATCACGGAAGCGACAGCGGCGCGCTGGCGCGGGGTCAGCGGCGTGAGAGCCAGGCGCTCACCGGCGCGGCGACCGGCGGCGCGGGCTGCAGCGACGACGGGGGCGAGGTCCCCGTCGCGGACAGGAAGTCCCCGGCCCTGATCGAGGTCAGGCGGAGGGGAGAGGACAGAGGTGCAGGTGTCCGTCGAGGACATAGGAAGCTCCCGAAGATCGTTCTTCGGGAGTTCCAAGCGCCCTCACGCTTGGCGACCTCTCGGCCGGAGCTTCGACGGTGGCCTGCCCGTCGGGGATAGCTTTCATTTCACCGGGGGTGTCTCACCCTCGCTCTCGCGAGGTTCACTCCGTTTACCAGCCCGGGGGCACGCCACCTCGCTGCCCCCGCGGACCACGAAGCGCTGTCCATTCGCCTCTGCAACGATTCTCCCATGACTCGACTCACCATTGCAATGACAAGTCGAGTCATGAGTCAGTCGCGACGCGGCTCTATCCGAATGAGCTCGGGGTCGAACTTCACGTGACCAGGCACGATGGGCTCGATGGTCACCGTCACCAGCTCGTCCACGAGCATCCGGCGGCGGTCTACGTCCAACGCCTTCCACTTCGACTCGACCACCCCGCGGCGCTCCGCGGTGCCGACCGGCTCGTCCACCTCCGCGAGCAGCTTCGCCGCCACCGATACCGAGCGGTCGAGCAGCTCCGCGTCGATCTCGTCGATGCGAGCCTTCACGTGGTTGATCGCCGCCGTGATCTCCAGGACCGGCTGATGGATGTCGCGCAGCAGCGGGCTCAGCTCCTTCACGCGTTCCACCAGCGCGTTCCGCTCGGTCAGCAGCTCCTCGCGGTCGGGCCCGGCGTCTTCCTGGGGCATCACGAGGTCGTGCACGTCCACCGAGGACAGTCGGGTGAGCACCGCCTCGGTGACCATCGCATCGACGGGCTCGCGCTGTCGGGTGAGATGGAACTGCTCTCCACATCGGTACGTCGGCTGCTTGCGGCTGTTCGTCCCCGAGACGAGCGTCGCGCCGCACTTCCCGCACAGCCCGATCGTGGACAGCAGGTACTTCGGCTGGTTACCCTGCCTCGCCGACCTCCGCACGTTGTCCTCCAGCTTCGCCACCGCGGCCCGCCACGTCTGCTCTCCGACGATGGGCGGGAACGCGCCGCCCTGCACCGGGTACAGCTCGCCCGACGCGTAGTGCTTGATGTAGCCAGCGTAGAGCGGGTTCGCCAGGAGGTAACGCACCGCATCGACAGAGAACACCGACCCACGGGCGGTCAGATGACCGGCCGTGTTCAGGTCCTCGCGGATGCGCCGGATCGACAGCGACGGCTCGCCGAGAAACGCGTCGAAGGCCCGCCGCACGGCGTCGGCCTCCTCCTCGATCAGCTCGCCCTCACGCGTCCAGCCGAACGCCTTCCAGGCGGACGTGGGGATGCCCTCGGCGCGTCGGCGCTCGTTCGACCTGATCTGACGCTCGGCCTTGCGCCGGGCCTCGAACCGGGCGAGAGCGGCGAGCATCGTCGCCCGGAACTCACCGTCGGCCGTAGAGAGGTCGATCTCGCCGTCCACGGTGACGACCCGCAGGCCGAGATCGATCAGCGTGTTGAGGTCCTTCGTGCTGCGCAGCAGCCGGTCCATGTCCACGGCGACCACCATCGAGAACCGGCCCGCGCGGGCGTCGTCCAGCATCTCGGCCCACCGGGTGCCAGCGCGGCGCTTCTTCGTCGCCGACACCGCGTTGTCCTCGTAGACCTCGACGACCTCCCAGTCCTTCGCCTCGGCCAGCGCCCGGATCTTCCTCAGCTGCGTATCGACCGTCCAGCGGTCGCCCTTTCGGTCCATGGAGGCGCGGACGTAAGCGGCCACCTCGTTCGTCTTCCTCAGCGATACCAGTTCGACCATGCAACCAAGCTTAGGTCATCGAGTGTTGCAACCACGATATGCGCTA
>JAKDUN010000279.1 GCA_030457675.1 Brachybacterium sp.
GCACGCCCTCGGCCCGGACCAGCCGGTGCTGACCGGCTCCCTCCAGGACGAGCTGGGCTGCCAGGAGGACTGGGACCCGGCCTGCGAGGCGACCGCGCTGGCCGCCACCGACACGGCCGGGCAGTGGGAGTCGACCTTCGAGATCCCGGCCGGGCAGTTCGAGGTGAAGGCCACGATCGGCGGCAGCTGGGAGACGGCCTACGGGCTGGACGGCGGGGACGAGAACATCCCGCTCGCCGTCGCCGCACCCACCCGCGTGACCTTCCGCTTCGACGAGGAGACCTCTCGGCTCTCGGTGGTGCTGGCCGACCAGGACGGGGAGTACACCGGGGGCGACGAGGAGCTGGCCGAGGCCCCCTACCGCCATCCCGGCGGCGGCGAGGTCTTCTACTTCGTGCTCACCGACCGGTTCGCCAACGGCGACCCCTCCAACGACACCGGCGGCATCGAGGGCGAGCGTCTCGACCACGGCTTCGACCCCGCCGACAAGGGCTTCTACCAGGGCGGTGACATCGCCGGGCTGCACGAGCGGCTCGACTACATCGAGAACCTGGGGATGACCTCGATCTGGCTGACCCCCTCGTTCACGAACAACCCCGTGCAGGGCGAGGGCGGGGACGCCAGCGCCGGCTACCACGGCTACTGGATCACCGACTTCACCACGATCGATCCGCACCTGGGCACCAACGAGGAGCTCAAGGCCCTGATCGAGGACGCCCACTCACGCGGCATCAAGGTCTACTTCGACATCATCACCAACCACACCGCGGACCTCATCGACTACGAGGAGGGCGAGTACGGCTACGTCGACCAGGCCACCTCCCCGTACCTCGATGCGGACGGGAACCCCGTGGACGTCACCGCGGCGGCGCAGTCCCCCGACTTCCCGGCGATGGATCCGGCCACCTCGTTCCCGTACACCCCGGTGCGCAGCGAGGGCCAGCCGCGGATGGTGCCCGAGGCGCTGAACGACGTCACGATGTACCACAATCGCGGCAACTCGACGTGGGAGGGCGAGTCGGTCACCTTCGGGGACTTCGACGGCCTGGACGACCTCATGACCGAGGACCCCCGGGTGGTGGAGACGATGGAGGACATCTACACCACCTGGATGGACTTCGGGATCGACGGGTTCCGCATCGACACCGCCAAGCACGTGGACCTCGCGTTCTGGCAGACCTTCACCGGCACCCTGGTCGAGCACCAGGCCGCCGCCCCGGCCGGTGAGCAGTTCTTCACCTTCGGCGAGGTGTACGACGCCGACGCGCAGAAGCTCTCCCCCTACGTGCGCGAGACCGAGATGGACTCGGTGCTCGACTTCGCGTACCAGTCCTCCGCGACGAACTGGGCCCGCGGCTACACCGCCCAGGGCATGTCCGCCCTGTTCGCGAGCGACGACCACTACACGACCCCGGGCTCCTCGGCGGCCGATCTGCCGACCTTCGTGGGCAACCACGACATGGGCCGCATCGGCTCTCTGCTCTCCGGCTCCGACCGTCTCGACGAGCGCGCCGCCTTCGCGCACGAGACGATGCTGCTGACCCGCGGTCAACCGGTGATCTACTACGGCGACGAGCAGGGCTTCGTGGGCGACGGCAACGACAAGGACGCCCGCCAGTCGATGTTCGCCAGCCAGGTGCCCTCCTACCTCGACGACGACCTGATCGACGGCACGCCCTACGGCGACGGCGACCACTTCTCGACCGACGCCCAGCTGTACCCGCTGATCAGCGAGCTCGCGCAGCTGCGCAGCAGCACCCCCGCGCTCGCCACCGGCGCACAGATCGAACTGCATGCGGCCGATGGTGCGGGCGTGTACGCGTTCGCCCGGGTGGACCGTGAGGAGAAGGTCGAGCACCTGGTGGCGCTGAACAACGCTCCCGAGGCGCGCACGCTCACCCTCACCACCCTCACCCCGGGCGCGACCTACTCGCCGCTGTACGGCGACCACGCCCCGGTGACCGCCGCGGCCGACGGGACGGTCGAGCTGACCGTGCCCTCGCTGAGCGCCGTCGTGCTGGTCGCCGACGGGCCCGTCGCCGCGGCCGGTGACGCGCAGACGATCGACCTGGATCCGGCCGATGGCGGGAAGGTCGAGGGCCTCGCTCCGCTCAGCGCCGCGGTCGCCGCGGACCGCTGGGCGGAGACCAGCTTCAGCTACCGCCTCGCCGGCGAGGTCGCCTGGACCTCGCTCGGCACCGCGGAGGACGACACCCCGCGGGTGTTCCACGACGTCGGCGCGCTGCCGGCCGGCACCCTGATCGAGTACCGCGCCGTCTCCACCGACGCCGCCGGGAACCGGGTGGCGGACTCGACCACCGCCGTCGTCGGCGCAGACCTCTCCGCCGCGGGCGCAGGCGAGGGCGCCGGCGAGATCGGTGCGGACTCCGTGACCGTGCCCGGCTCGCACAACGCGGCGATGGGCTGCCCGGGCGACTGGCAGCCGGACTGCCAGGCCGCCCAGCTCACGCCCGACCCGGCCTCCGGGATCTACACCGGCAGCTTCGATCTGCCCGCCGGGGAGTACGCGTACAAGGTCGCCGTCGGCGGCAGTTGGGACGAGAGCTACGGCGCCGGGGCCGTGCCCGGCGGTGCCGACATCACCTACACCCACGAGGGCGGGCCGCTCACCTTCTGGTACGACCCGGTCACCCATGTGGTCCAGAACAGCAGCCAGCTCCCGCTGGTCACCCTGCCCGGCTCCTTCAACGCGGCGCTCGGCTGCGCCGAGGACTGGATGCCCGACTGCCTCGCCACCTGGATGCAGGACCCCGACGGCGACGGCGTCCTCACCTTCACCACCGATGCGATCCCCGGCGGGTCCCACGAGGTCAAGCCCGCCCACGGGGGATCCTGGGACGAGAACTACGGCGTCGGCGGTGAGCTCGACGGCGCGAACTACTCCTTCTCCATCCAGGACGGCGAGCTGGTGACCTTCTCCTACGACCTGACCACGCACGAGCTGCGCATCGAGACCGACGCCCCGCAGCTGGAGGGCACCGGCAAGCAGCTCGGCCATTTCGTGGACGCCGGCACCATCGCCTGGCCCGCGGACTTGGTCGCCGACGAGGCGGAGACCCGCTGGGAGCTGCTGACCGCACCCGAGGGCGGGCTCGCGGTCCAGGACGGCGCCGTCACCGGCGGCGAGAGCCTCGGTGAGCTGACCCTGCGCGAGGGCGGGCTGGACGAAGGCGAGCTCGCGGGACGCGCGCACCTGAAGGACTTCCTCGCGCTCGACCTGCCGGAGCTGGACCGCACCGCGCTCGAAGCGGCGCTGCGCGGCGAGCTGGCGGTGGCCCAGTACGGACCGGACGGCATCGAGGTGTTCACCGGGCTGCAGATCCCGGGCGTGCTGGATGACCTCTTCGCCGAGGGTGCGGCGGACCAGGAGCTCGGCGTGAGCTGGGAGGACGGGGCCCCGACGCTGGCGCTGTGGGCCCCCACCGCGAAGGACGTCACGCTGCAGCTGCACGGGCCGGCCGCGGAGGCAGCGGAGGCCACGGCCGCACCGACCGAGATCGCGATGGAGCGCGGGCCGGGCGGCGTGTGGACCGCCGAGGGCGACGCGGAGTGGACCGACCAGGCCTACACCTACGCCGTCGAGGTGTTCGTCCCGCAGCTCGGCGAGGTCACCACCAACACCGTCACCGACCCCTATTCGGTGGGCCTGACCCTGAACTCGCAGCACTCGGTGGTGCTGGACCTCGAGGATCCGCGCTGGGCACCGGAGGTCTGGACCGACACCCCCGCGCCCGTCGTCGACCAGTTCGCCGACCAGACGATCTACGAGATGCACCTGCGGGACTTCTCCGCCGGGGACGAGGCGCTGCCCGCCGAGGTGCGCGGCAGCTACGCGGCCTTCGGCCACCCGGACTCGGCCGGCACGGCACGCCTGGCGGAGCTCGCCGAGGCGGGCATGACCACGGTGCACCTGCTGCCCACCTTCGACATCGCCACGATCGAGGAGGACCGCGCCCAGCAGGCCGTGCCGGAGATCCCGGCGGATGCCGGACCGGCCTCGACCGAGCAGCAGGCGGCGGTTGCCGCCGTCGCCGACCAGGACGCCTACAACTGGGGCTACGACCCGCTGCACTACATGAGCCCCGAGGGCTCGTACGC
>JAKDUN010000280.1 GCA_030457675.1 Brachybacterium sp.
TGCGGCGGGGGAGGAAGGCGCGGTCATGACCACCTCGGTCGGATCCCCGGCCAGGGCGGTAGGCGGCAGGTCGGGATGCGGACAGGGACCGTTCCAGCGTACGACCGGGTCCTGCGTCCCTTCGGCGGCGAACGTCCCGGTCCACGGACTCTCAGCGTCGGACCCCGCATCGGGCTGCGTCGGTCGGGCACCGCCTGTGGTGCTGCGCCCGTCGGGCCGCCTCAGCTCTCGCGCGGGTCCTCGGTGGTCTCGAGCACCTCTCGGGAGCGCTTCCACTGCGCGTACAGCCCGCCGGCGAAGCTCACCACCACGATCACGCCGACGATGATCAGCACCGTGGTGAAGGGGATCGGGATCCCGGCGGCGGCGAGCACTCCCCAGATGACGAACAGGGAGAGCCCGATCAGCATGGCGTCCCGCAGGGCCCGCATGGCCCTCGGGACGACGTTCACCGAGGCCACGCACCGGCTGGCGACCGTGTAGTAGGCCGCAGCATCCTTGCGCAGCCGTTCGCCGTCCACGGCCGGACGTGGGGCAGTGCTCGTCCCCGAGGAGGAGGACCGGGCGCCGGTCGTCCGGGGGGCCCCCGCGGCGTCCCGACGCGGGCGGCTGTGCACCCGGTCGCCGTCCCCGTCACGGGCCGGGCTGCGCGGTGCCCCCTCCGGGCGGTGGCCCTCGTCGATCGCCTTCCCGGCGGCGCGCACATAGGCGTTCGCCTGCCCGGACGCCCGCCGGGCGGCATCCTTCGCTCCGGGGGCCTGCTTGCGTGCGGTGTTCCGCGCGGCCTTCGCGTAGGTCTTCCAGTCGGCCATGGCGTCTCCTCGCCTCAGCGGTTCTCGTCGCGCGGCCCGCGGGGCCGCGGCTCAGCGCGCTCGCGGACGTCGACATCACGGGGGTCGTAGCGGCGGTCTTCGCGGCGGTCATCTTCGCGGAAGCGGATGTCCCCGCCGCCCCGCGCCGGTCGCTGCGGTCGCGGGTTCCGCGCCCGGTGGTCGTGGTAGTAGGACAGCCCCACGTTCAGCCCCAGCGTGATCACCACGGACAGTGCGAAGCCGGCGAAGGTCGAACGCACCCCGAGCAGGCGCAGCAGGATGAACAGCACGCCGATCGCGATCACGCTGAACCCGATGTGATCACGCATGCGCTGGACCAGGCTGCGGGGTCGTCGATTCATCCCGCCATCGTAGTCGCCGCACCTGGGCGCCCTCCTCAGCCGCGGCGGCGACGGTGCCGCAGGGAGGGCCCGGGCCCTGGGCGGAAGGAGCGCCTCGGGGTGAGACTCCCCGCACACCGGGCTCAATGGCCCGACCGGCGAGGCAGAAGCGATACTCTGAACGTGTTCCCAGGGGTGGCATCGAGGCCAGTGCGGCCTGCCGCCCACTGCCGACATCGAGAGGAAATGCACCCCGTGGACCTGTATGAGTACCAGGCCCGCGATCTCTTCGAGAAGCACGGCGTGCCCGTGCTCGGAGGAGTCGTCGCGGAGGATCCGGCAGCTGCCAAGGCCGGAGCAGAGAAGCTCGGCACCCCGGTCGTCGTCGTCAAGGCCCAGGTGAAGACCGGTGGGCGCGGCAAGGCCGGTGGCGTCAAGATCGCGAAGTCCCCCGAGGAGGCGGAGCAGAAGGCCTCCGAGATCCTCGGTATGGACATCAAGGGCCACACCGTGCAGCGCGTGATGATCGCGGCCGGCGCCGACATCGTCGAGGAGTACTACTTCTCGCTGCTGCTGGACCGTGCCAACCGCAACTACCTCGCCATGTGCTCGGTCGAGGGCGGCGTGGAGATCGAGCAGCTCGCCGTCGAGCGCCCTGAGGCACTCGCCCGCGTGGCCGTCGACCCCAACGTCGGCATCGACGAGGCCAAGGCCGCGGAGATCGTGCAGGCCGCGAACTTCGACGAGGAGACCGCGCACAAGGTCGCCCCGGTGCTGGTGAAGCTCTGGGACGTCTACAAGAACGAGGACGCCTCCCTGGTCGAGGTGAACCCGCTGGTCAAGACCGGCGAAGGGGACATCGTGGCCCTGGACGGCAAGATCACGATCGACGAGAACGCCGGGTTCCGTCACGAGGATCACGCCGAGCTCGTCGACGTCACCTCCGAGGACCCGCTGGAGACCAAGGCCAAGGCGTTGGATCTCAACTACGTCAAGCTCGACGGTCAGGTCGGCATCATCGGCAACGGCGCAGGGCTGGTCATGTCCACCCTCGACGTGGTCGCCTATGCGGGCGAGAAGCACAGCGTCAAGCCCGCGAACTTCCTCGACATCGGCGGCGGCGCCTCTGCCGAGGTGATGGCCAACGGTCTCGACGTCATCCTCGGCGATGAGCAGGTCTCCGCCGTGTTCGTCAACGTCTTCGGCGGCATCACCGCCTGCGACGCGGTCGCCAACGGCATCGTCGGCGCCCTGAAGAAGCTCGGCGACGCCGCGACCAAGCAGCTCGTGGTCCGTCTCGACGGCAACAACGTCGAGGAGGGTCGCCAGATCCTCGCGGACTTCGCCCACCCCCTCGTCACCCAGGCCGACACCATGGACGGCGGCGCCGCGAAGGTTGCCGAGCTCGCCGCCGCAGGAAAGTGAGCAGCACCCGACATGTCTATCTTTCTCGATGAGAACAGCAAGGTCATCGTCCAGGGCATGACGGGCTCGGAGGGCATGAAGCACTCCCAGCGCATGCTCGACTCGGGCACCAACATCGTCGGCGGCGTGAACCCGCGCAAGGCCGGCCAGTCCGTCGCCTTCGAGGGCGGTGCGGAGGTCCCGGTCTTCGGGTCCGTCGCCGAGGCCATGGAGGCCACCGGCGCGAACGTCTCGGTGGTCTTCGTGCCGCCGAAGTTCGCCAAGGCCGCCGCGATCGAGGCGATCGACGCTGCGATCGAGCTCCTGGTGATCATCACCGAGGGCATCCCGGTCAAGGACGCCGCCGAATTCTTCAACTACTCGCAGGCCAAGGGCACCACCCGCATCATCGGCCCTAACTGCCCGGGACTGATCAGCCCCGGCCGGTCCAACGCGGGCATCACCCCCTCCAACATCACCGGTGCGGGGAAGCTGGGCCTGGTCTCGAAGTCCGGCACCCTGACCTACCAGATGATGTACGAGCTGGCAGATATCGGCTTCACCACCGCCATCGGCATCGGCGGCGACCCGGTCATCGGCACCACCCACATCGACGCCCTCGAGGCGTTCGAGAACGATCCGGACACCGCCGGCATCGTGATGATCGGTGAGATCGGCGGCGACGCCGAGGAGCGGGCCGCCGAGTACATCAAGGCCCACGTGACCAAGCCGGTCGTCGGCTACGTCGCCGGCTTCACCGCCCCCGAGGGCAAGACGATGGGCCACGCCGGCGCCATCGTCTCCGGCTCCGCGGGCACCGCGCAGGCCAAGAAGGAGGCCCTCGAGGCCGCCGGCGTCAAGGTGGGCAAGACCCCCACCGAGACCGCCGATCTGATGCGCGAGATCATCAAGGGCCAGGCCTGAGCAGACCTGTCCCGGGCTGACCGGCCCGCCCGGTCGCCCACCCGCGAGGCCCCGGAATCCTGAGCAGGGTTCCGGGGCCTCGCGCATTTCGCAGAGGTGTCCGATGCGCCTGGGCGGTGGGCGCGAACCGTCGGCTGGCGTCCATCCGTCTGCCCGCCCCGACAGCCGAGTCCTCCGGCACGAGCGTGCTCGGTGATCTGCGCCCGGGCTGGACGGCGGTCCGCTGCTGTGAGACTTGGCCGGAGTGAGCTGTCTGGGCCTGCCGATGATCGCTCTGGGGCCGACGACGCTGCTGTGGGTGCGGATGCTCGCCGCCTTCGTGAGCGGGATCGGGGTGACAGCCCTGCGCAGCCCCCAGGGCGTGATCGTCTCCGCTGATCCCGGCTACGCGCCGACAGCCGTGTCGTTGCTGCTGGTCCCCGCCGGGCTCGGGGAGGAGGTCCTGTGCCGCCGACTGCTGCCGACGCGCCTGGAGGCGCTCGCCGGCCCCTGGACCGGGATTCTCTGCGCCTCGCTCCTCATCGGCCTCCATCTGCCGGGCATGCTGGGCTGATCTGGGAGCGGCCCCTCGGGCGGCAGACTAAGCTGGGTGCAGCCTGTTGCGCGCCCGATCAAGGAGGGGACCCTGTGTCCGG
>JAKDUN010000281.1 GCA_030457675.1 Brachybacterium sp.
GGCGACGAGGTACGTCGCCGACCACACCAGGGCTGTGCTCTCCAGCGCGCAGTATGCGAAGAAGGCCAGCAGGATCAGCACCACTCCGGGCACCCGCAGGGCTGTTCCCAGAGGCACCGGGGCGCCGCCCTTCTGGGCGGGGGCGTCCTCGGTCAGGTCGTGGGTCTCGATGGTGCTGGTGCGGGTCCGGGCGTCGTCGACCTTGCCCCACAGCGGGATGCTGGCCAGCAGTGCGAGCGTGAGGACCGCCTGAACCAGGCCGATCACCAGGTAGGCGACGGACCACCCCTGACCCGAGGAGATCGCATAGCCCATCACGAAGGGGCTGATCGAGGCGCCCACGCCCCAGAAGCTGTGCAGCCAGTTCATGTGGCGGGCGGCGTAGTGCAGCGCCACGTAGTTGTTCAGCGCCGCATCGACCGCACCGGCGCCGAGCCCGTACGGGATCGCCCACAGGCACAGCATCCAGAACTGGTCGGAGACGGAGAACCCCACCAATGCGGCGGCGGTCATTCCCACGCTGACTGCGGTCACCGCACCGGCGCCGAAGCGGAGGGTGATCCGCTCCGAGGCGAGGCTGGAGACAATCGTGCCCAGGGCGATGATCATGGTGAGGATGCCGGCGAACGCCACCGGGACGCCGAGGTCCTGGTGCATGACCGGCCAGCCCGAGCCGACCAGGGAATCCGGCAGGCCGAGGCTGACGAAGGCGACGTAGATGATCGCGAGCAGGAACGAGTACACGGCGGTGGGGACGACTTTCGCAAAGGGTGGAGGGGCGATCGCGACACTGCACCGCCGAACGGGATCGATCGTACCCGTCGACGGCACGGGGCTCGGGGCCGTTAGGCTCGCCCCCATGACGACGACGTCCCTGATCACCGGCGCCAGCTCCGGCCTCGGCGCCGAGTACGCCCGCCAGCTCGCCCGCCGCGGCGACCACCTCGTACTCGTCGCACGCGATGCCGCCCGGCTCGAGGAGCTCGCTGCGGAGCTGGAGAGTGCGGGTGCCGGCGGAGTCGAGGTGCTGAGCGCGGACCTCTCGGCCCCCGACGGCGTCGCCGCCGTCGTCGGCCGCCTCTCCGATGCTGCGCGCCCGGTGGACATGCTGATCAACAGCGCCGGTTTCGGCCTCCCCCTCGCCTTCGAACAGAATGACATCGAGGACGAGGCGCGCCACCTCCGCCTCCACGTCGAGGTGCCGATGCGGCTGATGCATGCCGCGTTGCCGGGGATGCTGCAGCGCCGCTCCGGCGCGATCCTCAACATCTCCTCCGCCGCAGCCGTCATGCCGCGCTCCACCTATGCGGCGGCGAAGTCCTGGCAGGTGATGTTCTCCCGCTGGGCGGGCAGCCACTACCGCTCCCGCGGCGTCACCGTCACCGCCGTCTGCCCCGGCTACACCCACACCGACTTCCACGCCCGGCTGGGCCTCGCGAAGGGAGAGGAGGGCATCCCCGACTGGCTGTGGCTGGAGGCACCGCGGGTGGTCGAGGAATCGCTGCGGGATGCGACGCGGGGGAAGACCGTGTCCGTGCCGAGTCGGAGGTACAAGGCGATCTACACCGCGGCGCGGCTGGCGCCGACGGGGCTGATGGCGCGGCTGGCGGCGCGGGGTCGGTGATGACTTCCCCTACGTCCGACCGGTGAGGCCTGCCGCACGCACCGGCGCAGATTCCTGCACGTGGTCACGACCGGCGCGGAGCACCGTGCGATGCCAGCTCGTTCAGCGATCCCGGCTCGGCGCTGACACCACGGCCGGCAGGGCCTCCATACCGCTCAGCGCAGCCTCGACACCCTCCGCAGGCCAGTCGAAGCCGGCAGGGAGATCCGCAGCGGCGATCCGCAGCGCGCCCTGCTCCCCCGAGACGTACACGCGGCAGCGACCGTCCTTCTCGACCGCCCGGGCCCAGCTCGCGCCGGGGATCTCCAGCTCACCGAGTCCGCGGGAGCCGGCCAGGTGCGCCTTGTGCTCCGTCGTGAACTCACCGAGCGATTCGAGCACCTGCACCTGCAGCTCATGCAGGGAGCCGTCGGCCCGCGGACCGACGTTCAGCAGCACCCGGCCCCCCTTC
This sequence comes from Brachybacterium sp., assembly GCA_030457675.1. GTDB lineage: Bacteria > Actinomycetota > Actinomycetes > Actinomycetales > Dermabacteraceae > Brachybacterium. Next base: position 2,076 of record JAKDUN010000281.1, read on the forward strand.
GAAACGGCATCGACCACGTGGCGCACCGCCTGCGCGCCGCTGAGGTACTGCGAGGCGTCCTCGACCTGGTTGAAGCCGAAGCTCAGCCCGATCCCGCGGTTGTTCTCCCAGGGCTGGTCCTCCGGGATCTCGCCGGCCTGGTACTCCGTGGTCACGAAGTCCTGGTGCGCGCCGGAGAAGCGGTCGTTGATCAGCCCCTCGGGTCGCTCGCGGTAGAAGTGCTCGAGCAGCTCGCCGAGCCCACCCGGCGCGAAGTGCATGTTCTCATCGGGCCAGCCGATGTCGTTCCAGAGCACGTCCGGCTGGTAGCGGTCGATCAGGTCGCGGACATGGGCGCTGCAGTACCTGCCGTACTCATCGTCCCGCGGGCGCTTCAGGTCGTGCACGTCCTCCGCGAGGACCAGCGGCGCCGTCGGCCGCACGTGCCAGTCCAGACCGCCGGAGTAGTAGAAGCCGACGCGCATCCCCTCCGCCTTCGCGGCCTGCGCGATCTCGCCCACGAGGTCGCGGCGCGGACCGCGGCGCACCGTGTTGCGATCCCCGGTGCCGGGGGCGTCCCACAGGGTGATGCCGTCGTGATGCTTCGTCGTGGGGACGACGTAGTCGGCACCGGCCCGCCGGAAGAGCTCCACCCAGGCGGCCGGGTCGAAGGCGGGGTACGCCACTGGTCGAGGAAGTCGTCGTACGGGGCACCGCCGTGGACCTGGCGGTGGTGCTCGGCAGCGGGCGAGCCCTCGATGCGGATCGTGTTGAAGTACCACTCCGCGTAGGAGTTGTGGGTGAGTCGGTCCTCGCCGTCATCGGCCGCACCGAGCTCTGCGGTGGGCTCCGCCCAGGCCGGGACGGCATACGCACCCCAGTGGATGAAGATCCCCAGCGGGGCGTCGCGGAACCAGTCGGGCAGGCGGTGCGGGAGTGCGCCCCAGCGGTCGCTGTCACGCATGGCGGGTCTCTCCGATCTTTCGGTCGCTCCGTCGGTCGACGGTCGCCCCGCCACGCTACGGGCTGAGGCCCCCTTGCGCACGGTGATGGACCATCCTGCCTCGCCGGTGCGGTCGAAGGCGACCATCCCTGGGCGGGAGCGGGCGACCTCGCCACCCCGCCTCGACGAACTCTCTCATCGAAGACGATGCCACGTCGCAGCTCGGCCAGTGCCCTCTGAGCGCACCCGACCGTCTTTGCGCAGGGCATCCAGTGCAAGTCGGATGGTCTGGTCACTGATGCCCGGCAGTGCAACGCGGACGTCGCCGATCACGAAGAACTCCGGGGCATGGTCCAGGACGAACTCTCGGACGCGGTCCTGCTTGCTCCCCGTCGAGCGATCGGCTACTGCGCCCTCTTCGAATCGTCCGTAGGCCTCGTTCAGGAGCGAGACGAAGTAGGTGAGCCACGGCCAGACGTCGTGCTCGTTCTCGTGCCACCCGTGAGTCGAGGCCAGCAGACTGGCGTAGTACTCGTCCGACGACTCCGCGATGAGCTGCTCGAGCGAGACGAACCGGCCGATCCCATATCCAGCCTCTGCCAGCAGGGCATTCGTCAGCACCCGTGCCACCCGACCGTTGCCGTCGTCGAATGGGTGGATGGTCAGCAGGTCGAGTACGAGAAGCCCGACCAGAAGAATCGGGTGCTGGTTCCCCGCTGACCGGGCTTCGAGGTATCGATCCAACAGGCCCTGCAGGGACGGCGCGGTCTGCGCGGCCGGCACCGGTACGAAGCGCACGCTCCGAGACCCGTCCTCCATGCGATCAACGACCAGATTGTCACTACTCTTGAGGACGCCGCCGCGGCCCGGTGTCTCGGCGAAGAGCAAACGGTGCAGATGCAGGAACAGACCGAGGTTGAGCGGACGCCACTCCTCGGTGACCAGGTAGTCCAGGGCGCTTCGGTACCCCGCGAACTCCTGTTCGCTGCGTGAACGGAGCCCCCGCGCGGAACCATCGATGATCTTGGCGGCTCGCCCTTTGTCCGGCACGACGACCCCTTCGAGCGCAGAGGACGCGGTGATGGACTGCACGCGGGCCCGGGCAGCCA
>JAKDUN010000282.1 GCA_030457675.1 Brachybacterium sp.
TGAGCGGGCACGGGCTGCTCCTCGGCTCGGGATCGACGTCGATCGGATGCCCTCATTCCATCTCATGCGCACCGCTATTGCAACGTGGTAAACCGGATTCCGCCAGAAGATCCCCCCAGACGGCCCACCAGCGGCTCCCCTCAGTGGGCGGCGCCGTCGCACGGTGGTATCTCACAACCACGGGGCGAGGCGTCGCACCCCGGGGCACCTGCGGCTACTGTGAGCAGCAGTGCCGTCCTCCCGCCGCGGCACAGGTCCCGAGCGGACAGCCCCGATCCAGCCCGACGCCCCGCGTCGCGCCCGCCGGTCGGCAGGCTCCGTTGCGGTGACAGCGTCGGCCGAGGATCGCTGCCCTGTGCAGCGGTGCCCGACGGCGCGCCGGGTGGGAATCGCACCACAGAGAACGGATCACCCTTCGTGACCACCCCTGATTTCGCACGCCTCGGCGTGCCCCCCGTCCTGGTCGATGCCCTGACGCCTCGAGGCATCGTCGAGCCGACCCCGATCCAGGCCGCGACACTGCCGGACTCGCTGTCCGGGCGCGACGTCCTGGGCCGCGGTCGGACCGGCTCGGGCAAGACCTTCGCCTTCCTGCTGCCGCTGGTGGCCCGCCTGATCGCGGAGCCGCGCCGCCGCGTCGCGCGTCGCCCCCGCTCCCTGATCCTCGCGCCGACCCGTGAGCTCGCCTCGCAGCTCGCCGACTCGCTGCAGCCGCTCGAGGAGGCCGCGGGCCTGCGCAGCGCCGTCGTCTTCGGTGGTGTGGGCCAGAACCCGCAGGTGAAGGCGCTGGCCGGCGGCATCGACGTGCTCGTCGCCTGCCCCGGGCGTCTGCTGGACCTCATGAACCAGGGCCACGTGGACCTCAGCGCGGTCGAGATCACCGTGATCGACGAGGCCGACCACATGGCCGACATGGGCTTCCTGCCCATGGTGCGCAAGATCCTGGCGAAGACCCCGCCGAAGGGCCAGCGGATGCTCTTCTCGGCGACCCTCGATTCCGGGGTGAACAAGCTGGTGAAGGAGTTCCTGCACGAGCCGGTCACCCACTCCGCGGATCCGGCCACGAGCTCGGTGGGCACCATGGAGCACCACGTGCTCGAGGTCTCCCCCGCCACCCGCTTCGATGTGCTGCAGGACCTGGCCGCCGCGCCGGGCCGGACGATCATGTTCACCCGCACCAAGTACGGCGCGAAGAACCTCGCCCGCAAGCTCGCCGCGCGCGGCGTGGACGCGGTGGACCTGCACGGCAACCTCTCCCAGAACGCCCGCACCCGGAACCTCGAGGCCTTCGGCTCCGGCACCGCGACGACGATGGTCTGCACCGACATCGCCGCCCGTGGCATCCACGTGGACGAGGTGGCCCTGGTGGTCCACGCCGATCCGCCCGTCGAGCACAAGGCGTACCTGCACCGCTCGGGCCGCACCGCCCGCGCCGGCGAGTCCGGCACCGTGATCACCGTGCAGACCCCGGAGCAGAAGCGCGATATCAGCGATCTGATGCGCAAGGCAGGGATCAAGCCCACGCACCACACCACGGTGACGGCCACGAGCCCCGTGCTCGCCGATCTCGCCCCCGGCGAGCGGGCCGAGACCCATGAGCCGCGCCAGCCCGAGCCTCCCGTGGACCAGGCACGGCTGAACGGCGAGCGCGGCGGCGGCCGCGGTCGTGGCGGTCAGGGTCGCGGTGGTCAGGGTCGCGGCAGTCAGGGTCGCGGTGGCCAGGGCGGTCGCGGCGGCCAGGGTCGCTCCGGCGGCGAGGGCCAGGGCGGTCGCGGCGGGCGCCGCGGCGGACAGGACGGCCAGTCGGGTCGGCGCGAGCAGGTCGGCGCCGGCGGCGGCTCCCGCTCCGGTGGTCGCGGACGCTCCGGTCAGGGCCGCTCCGGCGGTCGCCAGGGCGGCTCCTCCACCACCTACTCCACCTCGAGCGGGGGGCGCAGCTCCGGCGGCCTCGCCGACTTCTCCTCCGGCCGCGGGCGCTGAGCAGGCCCCTGCAACCCCGACGGGACCCCGGCAGCCCCCCCTCAGGGAGTTCTGCCGGGGTCCCGTCGTTCGTGGCCCGCTCTCCGCAGCGCGTCCTCAACGCAGCTCGCGCTTGAGGATCTTTCCGGTCGAGGTCATCGGCAGCGCCTCGTCGATGACGATCTCCCGCGGATACTTGTAGTCCGCCATCTGCTCCTTGGCCCAGTCCCGCAGCTGCTCGGGGGTGATCGTGGCACTCTGCTCGAGGATCACATGGGCCTTGACCTCCTCGCCGAGGCTCTCGTGCGGCACCCCGACCACGGCGACGAGGGAGACCTGCTCGTGAGTGAGCAGCACCTCCTCCACCTCTCGCGGATACACGTTGTAGCCGCCGCGCACGATCATGTCCTTGGACCGGTCCACCACATAGTAGAAGCCCTCCTCATCCCGTCGCCCCAGATCACCGGTGCGGAACCAGCCGTCACGGATCGCGGCGGCGGTCTCCTCGGGGCGGCGGAGGTAGCCGGTCATGATGTTGTGGCCGCGCACCACGATCTCGCCGATCGCCTCGGGATCCTCGAGGCGGGCCCAGTCCGGGTCGGCCGGGTCGATGATGCCCATCTCCACACCCCAGACCGGCAGACCGATGGAGCCCGGGCGGGGGCGATCGGCGCGGGAGAAGCTGGCCACCGGTGAGGTCTCGGAGAGGCCGTAGCCCTCCATGATCGAGATGCCGAGCGTGTCCTGGACCCCGCGCAGGATCTCCACCGGCAGTGCGGAGCCGCCGGAGATGCCGAGGCGCAGGTGCTCGGCGAGGCCTCCGACCTCGGCCTCGCCGTCTGTGAGAAGGCGCAGCAGCGCCCACCACATGGTGGGGACGCCCGCGAAGACGGTCACACGATGGGCCAGCAGCAGCTCGAGCGCCTGGCGGGGCTCGAAGCGCGGCAGCAGCACCAGCGTGGCCCCCATGGAGAAGCCGGCGTTGAGGTTCACGGTGGCGCCGAAGGTGTGGAACAGCGGCAGCGCGACCAGGTGGGTGTCCTCGCCGGGCTGGGAGCCGAAGAGGCGGTTGCAGGTCAGGGCGTTCATCACCTGGTTGGAGTGGCTGAGCTCGGCGCCCTTGGGCTGCCCGGTGGTGCCGGAGGTGTACAGCACGACGGCGGTGTCGGTCTCGCGGCGCTGGACCGTCTCGAAGCGGTCGGGAAGCTCCGCGACAGCCCGGGCGAGGGTGGGCACGCCCTCGTAGGGACTCTCGGCCTGCGGGTCGGCGGTCAGGAGCACGACCTGCGGGGGCCGGGCGGCGGCCTTCGCACCCTCGACGGCGAAGCGGCCGATGGGCAGCTCCTCGCTGCCCTCGAAGGCGAGGACGACGGAGACCTCGGCATCGTCGAGGAAGTAGGTCACCTCCCGGGACTTGTTCAGCACGTTCAGCGGCACCACCACCGCCCCGGCCTTGAGGATCCCGTAGTAGACGATCGGGAACTGGGGCAGGTTCGGGCAGCTCAGCGCCACCCGGTCCCCGGGCTCGACCCCGAAGGAGACGAGCAGGTGCGCGACGCGGTTGGCGGCGGCGTCGACCTGGGCGTAGGTCAGGGAGGTGCCGCCCAGCACGAGGGCGGGACGATCGGGGACGGTGCGGGCGCTGTCCTCCAGCACCATGGCGAGGTTGTACATGCGAGTCCTTTCCGGACGACGGTGTCGCGGGGGTCACAGGATAGGTCCCTGCCCGCCGGAAGTACCTGGTACTGCCGGCAGTCCACGCCACATCCAACACTTCGTCGATTGCGTGACTGACGAAACGTGAGGGAGGATGTCGTCATGACCACCCCGCCTGTCCCGCCGCCCACCGAGCCGCAGCTCGCCGCCGCGGCGGACACCTTCTCGATGCTCGCCAGTCCCGCGCGGCTGCATCTGGTGTGGCTGATGAGCTCGGGGCGCTTCGACGTGGGCGAGCTGGCCGAGCGGGTGGGGCTCAGCCTGCCCACCACCAGTCAGCACCTGCGCAAGCTCCGCCTGACGGGCATCGTCTCCGCGACCCGCGAGGGACGGCACAGCTACTACACCGTCGAGGACCCGCATGTGGTCGAGCTGGTGGGAGCGATCTTCGAGCACATCGCCCCCGACGGCTCGCTCGCCCCCGAT
>JAKDUN010000283.1 GCA_030457675.1 Brachybacterium sp.
TCGAGGGTGCCGAACTGCTCGGCGATCACCAGCGGGGCGTGGTTGGGCAGCATGACGCCGCCCGCTCCGAGCCGGATGGAGCTGGTGTGCGCAGCGACGTGGCCGATCAGCACCGCGGTGGCGGAGGACGCGATAGAGGCCATGTTGTGGTGCTCGGCGTACCAGACCCGCCCGTACCCGGTCTCCTCCGCCTTCTGGGCCAGGGCGACCGTGCCCTCCAGCGCCTGCGCCACGGTCTGATCGCGGGCGGCGGTGGCGAGGTCGAGGATCGAGAGCGGGACGGGCATGGGGCACCTTTCGTCGAGAGGCGGCGCCGGAGAGCGCAGCACCTCCCGGGGCAACGCCCGTGGCGCCGGTTCTCTTCCCGGCCTCGGTGTGAGGTCGCAGTGAGCCGCCCTCCGTGCAGCCCTCGCCTACTCCCGCTGCCGCGACATGACCGCCCGCTGCAGCAGCACGAAGATCAGCAGGATCCCGCCGGTGATGATGGTGGTGGCCTCGGGCGGGATGCTGCCGTCACGGGTGATGAGCACGTTCATCAGGCCCAGCACCAGCGCACCCACCACGGAGCCGAGCACGTAGCCGAAGCCGCCGGTGAGCAGTGTGCCGCCGATCACCGCCGCGGCGATGGCGTTCAGCTCCCATCCGATGCCGGTGATGTTCTGGGCCGAGCCCAGGCGCGCGGTGTAGACCACGGCGGCGACCCCGGCGAGGGATCCGCTGATCACGTAGATCAGCAGTTTCGTGCGCAGCACCGGCAGTCCCATCAGCGAGGCGGACTGCTCCGAGCCGCCGATCGCGTAGACGGTGCGGCCGGTGCGGGTGCGGTGCAGCACCAGGAATGCGCCGAGCACCACGACCAGCGCGATCAGCACCCCTGGGGTGATCACCAGGTCGTTCACCTTCGGTCCGTCGATGATCTTGAGCTTCTCGCCCAGCAGCAGGATCGCCGAATCGTCCTCGAGCCGCACCGGGACGGTACTGAGGATCGAGGCCAGGCCCCGGGCCAGGAACATCATCGCGAGCGTAGCGATGAAGGGCTGGACGTCGAAGTACTGGATGAGCACGCCCGAGATCAGTCCGGCCACGGTGCCGATGGCGATCATGATCAGGATGACCAGCCACGGATTCCAGCCGGCGCCGGCGAGCATCACCCCGGCCACCGACGACAGCGCGATGATCGCCCCGACGGACAGGTCGATCCCGCCGCTGATGATCACGAAGGTCAGCCCCACGGCGAGGATGATCAGGTGGGCGTTGTTGATGAACAGGTTCGAGAGGGTGCTGAGCTGGAAGATCCGGCCGTAGGCGGTCTCGCCGTAGACCAGCATCAGCACGAAGATCAGCAGCGCGGCCAGGGTGGGCAGCGTGTCGGGTCGCACGAAGCCCAGGATCCGGCGCAGCGGCGAGACGCCCTGTGGGGTGCTGGTCTCGGACGGGGTGGTGAGTGTGGTGTTCATGCGGCCACGGCCTCCTTCGGCGAGGCGTCGGTGCCGGCGGAGCGGGAACGGCGGGCACGGAACAGGGCCCGCACCCGCGGGGACTGCAGCAGGCACAGCGCGATGATCACGATCGCCTTGAACGCCGGGGTCGCGGAGGAGGAGACGCCCAGGAACACCACCGTCTTGTCGAGGGTGGCGATCAGCAGCGCCCCGATCGCGGCGCCGGTGATGTTGAACTTCCCGCCCGCCAGCGACGTGCCGCCGATCACGACGGCGAGGATCGCATCCATCTCCAGCTGGTAGCCGGTGTTGGAGACGTCCACCGTCATCACGCTCGCGGTGGAGAACACCCCGGCCACGGCCGCGAGCGTGCCCGAGGCGATGTACACCGCGAACAGCAGGCCGCGCCGGTTCACCCCGGCCAGCCGCGCGGCGCGCGGATCCATGCCGACGGCCTCGATCATCAGGCCCAGCGCGCTGCGGCGCACCAGCAGGCCCACCGCGATCACGATCAGCACGGCGAGCACGGACACCACCGGGATGCCCAGCACGTAGCCGTTGGCCAGCCAGCGGAAGGTCTCGTTGCTCGCGGTGGTGTTCTGGCCGCCGGTGATCACCTTCGCCAGACCGCGCCCGGCGAGCATCATCACCAGCGTGGAGATGAACGGTTGCAACCCCACCACGGAGATCAGCACGGCATTGACCGCCCCGAGCGCCGCCCCTAGCAGCAGGGCGAGGCCCAGCGCGGCGGCCGCCGCTGCGGGGGAGGGGCCGGCCGAGGCGAGGAACTCCATCGCGATCGCGCCGGAGACGGCCATCAGGGAGCCGACGGAGAGGTCGATGCCGGCGGTCGCGATCACCAGGCACATGCCCACCGAGATCATCGCGATCGGGGCGGCGGCGCGCAGGATGTCGATCAGGTTGCCGACCAGGGAGCCGGTGGTCTCGTTGTAGCTGACCGCCAGGTACCCGGGATCCTTGAGGGTGTTGACCGCCAGCAGCAGACCGATCGCGATGAGCCCCCAGAAGTAAGGGCGGCGGATCAGCTCCCTCAGGGCTGAGGATCGGGGGGTGCCGTCGGGGCTCATGAGCCGACTCCTGTTCCTGCGGGGTGGGGACTGCCGGGCCCTGCCGGCGCGGGCTCCTCGGCGATGGTGGCGATCAGCGAATCGGTGGTGACGGTCTCGTCCACCGTGAGGTCGGCCAGCTTCCGCCGGTCCTTCAGCACGATGATGCGGTCGCTGAGCCGCACCACCTCCTCCAGCTCGGAGGAGATGAACATGATCGCCACCCCCTCATCGGCCAGGGCGATCACCTGCTCCATGATCTCCGTCTTCGCGCCCACGTCGATGCCGCGGGTGGGCTCGTCCAGGATCAGCACCTCGGGCTGCGTGGCCAGCCAGCGCCCCAGCAGCACCTTCTGCTGGTTGCCGCCCGAGAGGTTGCTGATGGGTCGGTCCGGATCGGCGGGCCGCACGTTCAGATCGTGCATGTACTTCTCGACCAGGGCGTCCTTCTCATGGACGGGCAGCGGGCGGGCCCATCCCCGCTCCGCCTGGACGGCCAGGATCAGGTTCTCGCGCACGCTGAGATCACGGATGATCCCCTCGTCGCGCCGGTTCTCGCTCGCGTAGGCGATGCGGACGGCGAGCGCCTGGGCGGGGGAGGAGATGTGGGCGTCCTGGCCGCGCAGGCGCACGGTCCCGGTCTCGGGCCTGTCCGCCCCGTACACCAGGCGGGCCAGCTCGGTGCGGCCGCTGCCCAGCAGGCCCGCCACGCCGAGCACCTCTCCGGCATGGACGGCGACGTCGGTGGCCTCCAGCGAGCCGGTGCGGCCGAGCCCCTCCGCGCTGTAGACCGGCGCCGAGCTGCGATCCACCTCGCGGCGGGAGCTGGCGCGCTCGAGCGAGTCCAGCGACCCGATCTCCTTGCCCACCATGGTGGAGATCAAGGTGGCCTGATCGATCTCCTGCGTGCGGAACTCGCCCTGGAACACGCCGTTGCGCAGCACCGTGAGGCGGTCGCTGATGTCATACACCTGATCCAGGAAGTGGGAGACGAACAGGATCGCCACCCCCTCGTCCCGCAGCGACCGGATCACCGCGAACAGCTGCGCGACCTCCGCCGCATCCAGGCTCGAGGTGGGCTCATCCAGGATCAGCACCCTCGAATCGGTGACCGTCGCCCGGCTGATCGCGACCAGCTGCTGCAGTGCGATCGACAGCGAGGACAGCGGCCGGCGCGGATCCAGCTCGCCGAGGCCCACCTTCTCCAGCACCTCGGAGGCCCTGCGGTGGGTCGCACCCCAGCGGATGCCCAGCGGCCCCCTGGTCTCGTGGCCGAGCATCACGTTCTCGCCGATCGACAGGTTCGTGCACAGGTTCACCTCCTGGTACACGGTGGAGATCCCGGCGGCCTGGGCGTCGGCCGTGCCGTGCAGGCGCTGCGGGGTGCCGGCGACCAGGACGGTGCCCTCATCGATGCTGTACACCCCGGTCAGAGCCTTGATCAGGGTGGACTTGCCGGCTCCGTTCTCCCCCATCAGGGCGTGGACCTCACCGGGCAGGAGCCGGAAGCTCACCCGGTCCAGGGCCTTGACCCCGGGGAAGGAGATCGAGATGTCCTGCATCTCGACGATCGGTGCTGCGGGCATCGCG
>JAKDUN010000284.1 GCA_030457675.1 Brachybacterium sp.
ACCGCCTCCTCGTCCCAGGAGAAGCTGCGCCAGGGCGATTCCGGCCAGGCCGTCGAGACGCTGCAGGCCTCACTGAATGCGAACGGCGCCGACCTGCCCGAGACCGGCTACTTCGGCTCCATGACCGACGACGCGGTCCAGGAGTTCCAGTCCACGCACGGTCTCCAGGTCGACGGCGTGGTGGGTCCCGAGACCCACGGCGCGCTCGGTGGCGGCTCCACCGAGTCCGCTCCCGTCGATGCCCCCTCCGCGGGAGCATCCGCCGTCCCGGCGAGCGTCTCCTCCGGCAGCAGCAGCTCGATCGTCGACGCGGCCCGCTCCGCCGTCGGCACCCCCTACTCCTGGGGCGGCTCCTCGCTCAGCGGCATGGACTGCTCCGGCCTGGTGGCCTACGCCTACGAGGCCGCCGGCATCGATGTGCCGCGCACCAGCAGCCAGCAGGCCGCCCAGGGCCGCAGCATCTCCCAGTCCGAGGCGCAGCCCGGCGATCTCGTGGTGTGGCCCGGCCACGTCGCGATCTACGCCGGCGACGGTCAGATCATCGACGCCTCCGGCTCCCAGCAGCAGGTCGTCGAGCGCAGCATCTGGGGCACCCCCACCGGGTTCGTCACCTACCGCTGAGCGACCCGTCCGACTCTGCGCCGGTGCGCCGAGGCCCGGTCCCGCATCCCTGCGGGGCCGGGCCTCGGTCATCCGTGCTGTTCGATCGCCATCTCGTAGTAGCGCAGCAGATCGTCCGAGGCGTTCTCCCAGGAGAACTTCTCCGCCTCGGCGCGAGCCGCCTCGCGGATGCGTTCGCGCAGCTCGGCGTCGCCGAGCCGGTTCAGCGCCGCATCCAGGCTCGCCTCGTCCCCGGAGTCGAAGATGAGCCCGTTCACCCCGTCGGTGACCTGCTCCATCGTCGGCCCCGAGCGGGCGGCGACCACCGGGAGACCGGAGGCCATCCCCTCGAGGATCACCAGCCCCAGGGTCTCGGTGACCGAGGGGAACACGAAGGCGTCGGCGCTGGCGAAGGCGCTCGCGAGCTCCTCGCCCTCCATGAAGCCGGGGAACAGCGTGGAGGTGCCGGCGAAGAGCTGCTCGAGCTCTCCCCGGTAGGGCCCGTCGCCCACGATCGCGAGCGCCACGTCGTCCCGGCGCTCCATCATCGAGCGCAGCCGGTGGATCTCCTTCTCCGCCGCGAGCCGACCCACGAACACCAGCAGCTTCTTCTCCGGATGCCCCTGGGTGAGGCGCTCCCGCATCGCCTCGGAGGCGAAGCGGGGATGGAAGGTCTGCGTATCCACCCCGCGACGCACCACGTGGAGGTTGTGGATGCCCTGCTCCGCGAGCTCCGCCTTCATCGTCTCGGAGGTGGCGATGTTGATGTCGGCCAGGGCGTGGTTGCGCCGGATCTGCCACCACACGGGGCGCTTGCCCCAGCGATAGGCCCGGTAGAGGTCCAGGTAGCGGGGGATGTGCGTGTGATAGCTCGCCACCAGCGGGATCCGCTGCCGGTGCGCGGCGAACGCCCCCGAGGAGGCCAGCAGCAGCGGCTGCGCGGCGTGGACCACGTCCGGGTGGAAGCCGCGGATGATGCCGTCCACGGTGGGGTTGGGCAGGGTGAAGCGCCGATGCTTGTAGAACGGCAGGGTCACGGGCTTGACCCCCACCACCCGGGCACCGCGGTATTCGGTGACCCCGAGATCCGGGGCGATCACCATGACCTCGTGCCCGAGCTCGGTGAACCGGTCGACGGCGTGGCGGAGCCTGGTCACCACGCCGTCGACCGACGGCAGGAAGGTCTCCGTGACGATCGCGATCTTCACGGGGTGCGACTCACTTCCAGGTCACGGTGGGCATGACCAGCTCGCGCTTGACCCGGTCGGTGTTGTTCATCGCGACCTTGATGACCTCGGTGAGATGCTCGTCGGTCAGCAGGTGGGGCTCGAGGCCCAGGTCCAGCAGGTTGGTGTTGACCGCGTTGTAGTAGTGGTCGTACTTCTCCACGCGCGGGTTCTCGGTGGTCGCGAGCTCGACGTCGCTGCCCAGGTCGCGGGCGACCTTCTGCACCTTCTCGGCCAGCTCCTTGACGGAGAACTGCTCGGTGAACTGGTTGTAGACCCGGAACTCGCCCACGTCAGCGGGGTTCTCGCAGGCGATCTCGATGCAGCGCACGGTGTCCTGGATGTCCAGGTAGCCGCGGGTCTGGGAGCCGTTGCCGTAGACGGTGAGGTCGTGGCCGATGGCCGCCTGGACGATGAAGCGGTTCAGCGCGGTGCCGAACACGGCGTCGTAGTCGAAGCGGTTGACCAGGCGCGGATCCTGGCGGGTCTCATCGGTCTCCAGGCCGTAGACCACGCCCTGGTTCAGATCGGTGGCGCGGATGCCCCAGATCTTGCAGGCGAACATGATGTTGTCGCTGTCGTGCACCTTGGTGAGGTGGTAGAACGAGCCGGGCTGCTTGGGGTAGGGCAGGCGGTCCTTGCGGCCCTTGTGCTCGACCTCGAGCCAGCCCTCCTCGATGTCGATGTTCGGCTGGCCGTACTCGCCCATGGTGCCGAGCTTGACGAGGTGGCAGTCGGGGGCGAAGTCCTTGATCGCCCACAGCACGTTCAGGGTGCCCTCGATGTTGTTGCGGTGGTTCTCGATCGCGTGCTCGCGGTCGATCATCGAGTAGGGCGCGGAACGGTGTTCGGCGAAGTGCACGAACGCCTCCGGCTGGATCTCCTGGAAGATCGCGGCCGTGGCGTCATAGTCGGTGAGATCGGCGATCTTCACGGCGATGTCCTTGCCGGAGACCTCCTTCCACACCGCGACCCGCTCCTCGAGCTCGAGGATCGGCGTCACCGAGTTGGAGCCCAGCTCCACATCGATCTCGCGACGCACCAGGTTGTCCACGATCGTGACGTCGTGGCCCTTCTGCGAGAGGTACAGGGCAGTGGGCCATCCGCAGAATCCATCTCCACCGGCGACGACGATCTTCATCTCGTGAGTCCTCCATAAGGTCCTGTGCCGGCTGCGAGGTGCACCGCAACCGGATTGTGCACGTCCGTGTCCGCTCGTAACCTAGTGCAGGTCGGGCGCACCTCAAACATGGGCAGACCCGGCCTGAACAGCGGAGGAACGAATCGTGAACACGGTGTACGACGAGCGCGCGGCAGGTCGCACTCCCTGCTCGGATTCCACTGTATCCCGCGCTCCCGAGACCGCGCTGGATGCGTCACCGCCCTCCTCGCGGCGCGCTCTGCGCACTCCGCGCCCGCTGCCGGACACCTCCCGTCGGGTGCTGGTGATGGCGATCGTCAACCGCACCCGCGACTCCTTCTTCGACGAGGGCCGCACCTGGGACCTGGAGGCCGCGGTCACCGCCGGGCTCGCGGCCGGACGGGACGGTGCGGACCTCATCGACGTGGGCGGCGTGAAGTTCGCCCCCGGGGAGCCGGTGCCCGCCCAGGAGGAGAGCGATCGGGTGGTGCCGGTCGTGGCCGCGCTGCGCGAGCAGCTGCCCGAGCACGTGCTGCTCTCGGTCGACACCTTCCACGCCGCGGTGGCCCGGGACGCCCTCGCCGCCGGCGCGGACCTGATCAACGACACCACCGGGCTCTCGGATCCGCGGATGGCGACCACGGTCGCCGCCGCCGGGGCCTCGCTGATCCTCACCCACTCGGCGGCCCAGCCACGGCAGCCGCTCCCCCATCCCCAGTACGACGACGTGGTCACCGAGGTGCGGAACTTCCTCGCCGATCGTCTCGACCGCGCCCTGGCCGCCGGGATCCCGCGGGAGCGGATCGTGCTCGATCCGGGACCGGATCTGAACAAGAGCACGGTGCAGACCCTCGAGGTGATGCGGGGCCTTCACGAGTACGCCGCCTTCGGACTGCCGCTGCTGGCGGCGCTGAGCCGCAAGGACTTCGTGGGTGAGGCGCTGGGGTTGGCCAAACAGGAGCGCCTGGAGGGCTCGCTCGCGGCCGCGGCCTGGGCGGTGCAGCACGGCGCGAGGATGCTGCGGGTGCACGACGTGCAGGCCACGGTGCGCCTGGCGCGGATGCTCGAGGTGCTCTCCGGCTGGCGCGAGCCCGCCGGCCCGCTGATCCACAACGTCTGAGCCGC
>JAKDUN010000285.1 GCA_030457675.1 Brachybacterium sp.
ACCCAGCAGCTGCGTCCTCAGTGCCCCGCTCAGCACCGTGCCGTGGCCCGGATCAGGCTCGGCGGCGGGCGGGACGGGCAGGGCGAGACGGTCGGCGATGTGCATGACCACCTCGCCGAGACGTGCCGGGGCGCCGTCGACGGCATGCAGCAGCGCCGGCGGGTCCGGAATCTCGAGCAGGACAGCGAGGGCGCGTGCGAGGTCCACCTCGTGGATGCGGTTGGTGCGCCGGCGGCGGGCGACCGGCCGCGCCTCGTGCACCGTGCGCAGCAGCCGGTCCCGGCCCGGGCCGTAGATGCCCGCCGGCCGCACCACGATCGCGTCGAAGAGCTCCCTGGCCCATCGCTCACCGTCCAGGAGGAGCCGGGCCCGGCCCCCGAGCGGCTGCGGCGCGTCGTCCTCGGTGAGCACCGGCGCAGGATCGGGGTGGTCCGCGTACCCCTCGAAGACGCGGGTGGAGGAGACGAAGATCGTGCGCGCCGGTGGCCGGGGCAGGGCGGCGGCCAGGTGGCGCAGCGGCGCCTCGTAGCCGTCCTCCGGGGGCGGCAGGGTGATGACCATCGCCTCGCATCCCGGCAGCATCTCCTCCAGCGGGGCAGAGAGGTCCGCTGCCATCGCCCGGAAGCCCCTCGGCACGGCGCTGACGTCACGGCGCAGGGCGATCACCGCGCCGCCGCGTTCCACCAGGGCGGTGCCGGTGCGTCGGCCCAATCGGCCGCAGCCCACCCACAGGGTGCGCTCCGGAACGGCGCCGGTCACTCCCGCTCCTCCTCGGTGAACATGCGCTGCCGCTCGCGCTGGCCGTGCGTGAGATTGCGCAGATCCGTGTCGTTGTCGAAGCTGGAGCCGAGGGCACCGGCGACCACGCCCATCGCGGCGCTCAGCCAGGCGATGTCCAGATATCGCACCAGGACGGGCTCGGCCTCGGTGACCTCGGCGAGGTAGTCCGGGGCGATGACGATGAGCCCGCCGGTGAAGATCAGCACCACCAGCGCCGCGTACAGCAACGTGACGATCATCAGCAGCGTGAGCACGGTGGAGAGGTTGTACAGCAGCACCACACGCGCCAGCCGGTCGTACCGCGGCGAGTCCCACAGGCGGTTGCCGACGATCAGCCAGGTGGTGATCGCAAGGATCGCCAGGAGGCCGATCAGCAGCAGCCGCTGCGTGGGCAGGTACATCGACATCGACCAGATCGAGCTGTAGAAGATGCCGAACGCCCCGGTCGCGGCCGCCGCCGCGAGAGCGCTGGAGAGCTTGGGGGCGGTGCGGAACGGTTCGTTGCCGGCCACCATCCCGGCCACCGTGCGCGCTCCTCCGATCCACCCCGACCCCAGCAGCAGCTGGTGCTCCTCGGGCCCTGCCAGCTCCTCCCACTGCGCCCACCGCCGGCCGTAGGGCGAGGCGTCGCGCGTCTCCTGAGTCGGGGCCATGCGCAGGGTGCAGCTCATCAGCACGTCGAGGATGCGACGCCGCGTGGTGAGCACGCCCAGCGTGGGGCAGGAGACCACGGCGATGTCGTGCTCGGGGAAGATCTCGGCGATCAGCGGCCTGCCCGCATGCAGGCGCGGGATCTCCGTCAGCAGCAGCACGGCGTCCGGGTCGCCGAAGGAGCGTGCCTGCTCCAGCGCCTGGGAGAGATCCAGCGTCCCGTCGGGGCGCAGCCGGAGCATGGAGGTGCTCACGTCGAGATGGACCGTCGTGCTGTACTGCTCGTCGAGCTGCTGCTGCAGCGAGTCCGCGATCGATCCCGCCCGGTCCGTGGGCAGGCCGGGGTCGGCGACCAGCAGCACCCTGATCCCGTCCGCAGGATCCGACGACGAGTGCTGCGGATCGTGCTGCGACGGGTGGGGTGTCTGCGACATGCTCCATACCCTGGCAGATCGCCCCTCATGCGGCCAGAACCGAGCGCTGGGGCCGACCGCGCGGTTGCGTCGGGCGGCGGCGACGGGGCGAGGTCGCACAGGGACGACGGAATCTGGCCGCTCCGCCGCCGAGAGGATCGGCCCGGGAGACCCCGTTCCCCGTTCCGAGGCGCAGCGCACCCCACCGGGACTAGGCTCGGAGGAGACCGCCCTCCCGCCGCCGGCATCGCCGCCCGCGCCCGCGAGGGTCGACCCACTCGTGAGGAGGGACATCGATGTCCAAGGTCACGGACGATGCCGCCGCCCAGCTCACCGCGGTGCTGCGCGACGGCATGACCATCGCGGTGGGAGGGTTCGGCCTGTGCGGGATCCCCACCGATCTGATCACCATCGTGCGCGACAGCGGGGTGGGGGACCTCACCGTCGCCTCGAACAACCTCGGGGTGGACGGCAAGGGATTGGGGATGCTGCTGGAGAACGGGCAGATCACCAAGGTGCTCTCCAGCTACGTCGGGGAGAACAAGCTGTTCATGCAGCAGTACATCGACGGGCAGCTGGACGTGGAGTTCGTCCCCCAGGGCACCCTGGCCGAGCGGATGCGCGCCGGGGGCAGCGGGATCCCCGCGTTCTACACCCCCACCGGCTACGGCACCCCGATCGCGGAGGGGAAGCCCACCGCCGAGTTCGACGGCCGCACCTACGTGCTCGAGCGGGCGATCGACGCTGACGTCGCGCTGGTCCACGCCCACACCGCGGACCACTACGGCAACCTCCGCTACCGCCTCGCCGCCCGCAACTTCAACCCGCTGGCGGCGATGTGCGGTGCGGTCACCTTCGCCGAGGCCGAGCACATCGTGGCCCCCGGCGGGATCGCGCCCGACGACATCCACACCCCCGGCGTGTTCGTGCACCACCTGATGCAGGCCACTGCCCAGAAGGACATCGAGCAGCGCACCGTGCACCCCCGCCCCGATGCGCAGCAGACCGAGACGCAGGAGGTGGCCTGAGATGGCCTGGACCCGTGACGAGATGGCCGCGATCGCGGCGGCCGAGCTGAGAGACGGCGACTACGTGAACCTCGGCATCGGCATGCCGACCCTGGTCGCCAACAACCTCCCCGAGGGCGTGAACATCACCCTGCAGTCCGAGAACGGGGTGATGGGCATGGGTCCCTGGCCGTACGAGGGCGAGGAGGACCCGGACCTCATCAACGCCGGCAAGCAGACCATCACCCTGCTGCCGGGCGCGACCATCTTCGACTCCGCGACCAGCTTCGACATGATCCGCGGCGGCAAGATGGGCACCGCGATCCTGGGCGCCATGCAGGTCACCGGCAGCGGCGACATCGCCAACTGGCAGATCCCCGGCAAGCTCGTCAAGGGCATGGGCGGGGCGATGGACCTGGTCGCCGGCGCGAAGCGGGTGGTGGTGATGATGCAGCACGCCGCCAAGGACGGCACCGCGAAGATCGTGCACGAGTGCTCCCTGCCGCTGACCGGCGTGGGCGTGGTCGACCGGATCATCACCGAGCTCGCCGTCTTCGACGTCACCCCGGACGGCCTGGTGCTCACCCAGCTCGCCGACGGCATCACCGAGGACGAGGTCCGTTCGCTCACCGAGCCCGAGTTCACCGTCGAGCTCTCCGCCTCCTGACCGGGCGGCACCCGCCCGGGCCTGCGCTCCGAGCACTCACCACGTACCGTCGTTCCCGCAGATCCAGCCGTCGGACGAAGGAGCACCCGCTGTGACCACCATCGACTTCGAGGGCGTGACGCCCCAGGTGCCGGAGACCGCATGGGTGGCGCCCACCGCCACCCTGGTCGGGGCCGTGACCCTCTCCGAGGACTCGAGCGTGTTCTACAGCTCCGTGCTGCGCGGGGACATGGACTCGATCGTGATCGGCCCCGGCAGCAACATCCAGGACGGCTGCGTGGTCCACACCGACACCGGGTTCCCCGCGGTGGTGGGCGCCGGCGTCTCCGTGGGGCACCGGGCCGTGCTGCACGGCTGCACCGTGGAGGACGACTCGCTGATCGGCATGGGCGCCGTGGTGCTCAACGGCGCGGTGGTCGGGGCCGGCAGCCTGGTCGCCGCGGGCGCCGTGGTCACCGAGGGCATGCAGATCCCGCCCGGCTCGCTGGTGGCCGGAGTGCCGGCGAAGGTGCGCAAGGAGCTGGACGAGGACGGCCTCGAGGCGCTGCGGG
>JAKDUN010000286.1 GCA_030457675.1 Brachybacterium sp.
TCATCGTTCGCCTCATTCCTGACCGCTGCCGTGCGGCCGGCGTCGATGGCCGTCACTGTACGTGCGCTCGCGGGCGGCCGCGACGCGATGCCACGGGATGCCCGGCGCGTGATGCCCGGTGCGCGCCCGGGTCGCGACGGAGGCCTGCATCACCATGCACGATGGTGGCGGACGCACTCGGAATCCGGTTGTCCGACAATCAGTTTAAGCGCTCTGACCTGGGGAAGTTGCTGGACTGTTACTTACGGAGTGGCTATGCGGGACCCTCTGTGCGACTATCTATGCGGCCCCAAGCGCATCGAGAGTCGTCTCGGTCCCCTCCTGGAGCAGGTGCGAGTCACCGCTCGGAGTGAGGAATGACGGCGTGCGCTCCGGGGGTCGATTGCCGGTCGGCCCGCGGAGGGGCTCCGCTCTGAGCTCAGCGCGTTCTGCGCAGCCTGCGGAGGATCGGACGAAGACGAACGGTTCATCCGCGAGGAAAGGAAGTCCAGTGCCGCCCGAAGGCGAGATCGTCCAGCTAGGAATCATCGGAGTCGTCGTGCTCCTGCTCCTGTTCTACGGGGGCACGATGTGGATGTCGTTCGCGATCTCCCGCAAGAAGGAGAACGCCGACGACTACATGACCGCCGGCAACAAGATCGGCTTCGGTGTCTCCGCCGCCTCCATGACCGCCACCTGGATCTGGGCGTCCTCGATGTACGCCTCGGTGACCGCGGGTTACACCTATGGCGTCTCCGGCCCCATCCACTACGGGCTCTGGGGTGCGCTGATGATCCTGTTCATCTACCCCTTCGGCAAGCGGATCCGCGCCGTCGCGCCCCGCGCCCACACCCTCGCCGAGGTCATGTACGCCCGCCACGGACGCTCCTCGCAGCTGATGCTCGCCGGCTCCAACGTGCTCGGCTCGGTCATCTCCCTGACCTCGAACTTCATCGCCGGCGGCGCGATCATCGCGATGCTGTCCCCGCTGCACTTCGGCCACGGCATCCTCATCATCGCTGGCGGCGTGCTGCTGTACACCCTGTGGTCCGGCTTCCGTGCCTCCGTGCTGACCGACTTCGCGCAGGTCCTGGCGATGCTCGGCGCGGCCGCCATCATCATCCCCGCGGTCTTCTTCCTCGCCGGCGGGCCCTCGATGTTCACCGAAGGGGTCGCCAGCGGCAACGTCACCCCGCAGCAGGAGAGCTTCTTCTCCTCCGACGCGTTCATGAACCAGGGCGCCCCCTACATCGCGGCCGTGCTCGCCTACGCGATCGGCAACCAGACCATCGCCCAGCGCCTCTTCGCGGTGCGCGAGGACCTCATCAAGCCCACCTTCATCACCGCCACCGTCGGCTACGGGGCGACCGTGATCGGTGTGGGCATGCTCGGCGTGATGGCGCTGTACCTGGGCATCGAGCCCATGGGCGGCGACGTCAACAACCTGATGCCGCAGATGGTCGGCACCTACCTGCCGGGCGCCCTGGTGGCGCTGGCGTTCATCATGATCATCGGTTCGCTGTCCTCCACCGCGGACTCCGATCTCGCGGCCCTGAGCTCGATCGTGATGACCGACATCTACGGCCAGTCCGTCGGCCGCAAGCACGTGAACCCCAAGCTGATGATCCTCATCGGCCGCCTGACGATGATCGTCGCGACCGGCCTGGCGCTGTACTTCGCCACCGCACGGTTCAACATCCTGGACCTGCTGGTCTTCGTCGGTGCGCTGTGGGGCTGCCTGGTCTTCCCGGTCATCGCCTCCTTCTACTGGAAGAAGGTCACCAACAAGGCGTTCACGATCTCCGTGCTCGCCGCGCTGGTGGTGTTCCTGCCGGTGCGCTTCCAGCTGATCCCGCTGACCGGTGCCTGGGCGCTGTTCGTCGAGCTGCTGGCCATCGTCGGCGTCGGCGTGGTGCTCGGCATCATGTCCTTCGGCTTCTTCGGCCTGCGCCCGGCCGTGATCATCGGTGCGGTCGCGAGCCTCGCCGTGCTGCCCTTCGGCTTCGGCTACCTGCGCGACTTCGAGACCCTCTCCGGCTCTCTGGTCGCCTACTCGGTCTCCTTCCTGGTCTGCTACCTGCTGAGCGTCCGCTCGAGCCAGAACTTCGACTACTCGGTGATCAAGCGGGTCACCGGTGACTTCGATGACGAGACGCCGACCTCCGACGAGGACGTCGTCGCCGACGGCGACGGCGACACCGTCACCGCGGCCCGCGGCGCCGACGACTGATCCCCGCGGCGCCGGCCCCGACCGGCGCCCCGTCCCCGCGCGACCGTGCTCCGGCCGGTCCGCACCTCCTGAGAGGAGAACTGACATGACCGCTCTTCTGACCACCTACGTGCTGATGTGGCCGGTGCTCGTGTTCGGCATCCTGGTCACGATCGCCCGCGGCTTCCTCAAGGACGCCAAGGAGGCCCGCGAGGAGGGCCGCACGATCATCTGATCGGCCCTGGTCGGCCGCTCCGCCCGGAGTCCGACACCGACGAGAGCGCCCGCCGCCCCGCAAAGGGGCGGGGGGCGCTGCCGTGTGCGCTCCGGCGGCTCAGGGCACGATCCACCCGGCGGCGCGGAACAGCTCGTACCACTCGGCCCGCGTCAGCGGCACCTCCGAGCCGGCCGCCGCGTCGGTGACCCGCTGCGGGGTGGTGGTGCCGAGCACCACCTGCATCTGTGCGGGGTGGCGGGTGATCCACGCGGTGGCGATCGCCTCGGGCGCCACCTCGTACCGTGCGGCCAGCCGATCGATGACGGCGTTGAGCTCCGCGTACTCCGGATGCCCCAGGAACACGCCGTCGAAGAACTTCGCCTGGAAGGGGGACCAGGCCTGGACGGTGATGTCGTGCAGGCGGCAGAAGTCGAGGATCCCCCCGCCGTCGCGGACGATCGCCTGATCGGTGCCCTGCATGTTCGCGGCCACGCCCTGGGCGATGAAGGTCGAATGGGTGATCGACAGCTGCAGCTGGTTGGCCACGATCGGCTGGTCCAGATGCTTCTGGAGCAGCTCGATCTGCCGCGGGGTGTGGTTCGAGACGCCGAAGTGCCTCACCTTGCCGCTCGCGTGCAGCTCGTCGAAGGCGCGGGCCACCTCCTCCGGCTCCACCAGGGCGTCGGGACGGTGCAGCAGCAGGATGTCGAGGTGGTCGGTGCGCAGAGCCTTCAGGGAACCCTCGACCGAGCGCACCAGGTGCTCGTAGGAGTAGTCGAAGTACGGCCCGTCGGGGACGATCCCCGCCTTGGACTGGATCGTCACCTGCTCCCGCTCCGAGGGGCTCAGCTGCATCGCCTCGGCGAAGCGCCCCTCGCAGCGGTGGGTGGTGCCGCCGTAGATGTCGGCGTGGTCGAAGAAGTCGATCCCGGCGTCACGGGCCGTACGCACCAGGGTGCGGATCTCCTCGTCGGACTTCTCGGCGATGCGCATCAGTCCGAGCACCACGTTCGGGGCGGTGATCTCGGTGTGCGGCAGGGGGAACTGCTTCATGGCGTGGCCTCGGCTCGCTCGGGGGAGGGGCAGGGCGACGGCGCACGGGGCGGCCGTGCCCGACCAGAAGCCTATGCCGCCGTGGACCGGCCCGCACGGACCGTCCGGGATCAACCCTTCGGAGGATCACGCCGGCCTGCCGGATTCCTACCGTGGACGCGGTCTTCTCGCTCACCGGGCGCCGCTCCTTCTGCGTCTTCTACTGGACCTGCACCATCGGCCTGCTGGTCACCGTGGTGATGCAGGCCGTGCACGGCATGCTCACCCTCGACGGCCAGGATCCCGCGACCACCAGCGCCGCGATCCCCGGCCCGCCGGGCGTTCCTCCCGACGGCTGGGACGCCGGTGACTCCTGGGCCGGGCCTGCCTAGGATGGCGCCGGTGTCCACTCCCGTCCCCTCCTCCCATGTCCCGTCCTCCCCGTCGGCGCGGCAGCGGGCGGGAGCGCGCATCACCCTGACCCTCGCCTCGCTGGCGATGATCGGGCCGTTCTCGATCGACACCGTCTTCCCCGCCTTCACCCGGATCGGCCAGGAGTTCGCGGCCGACGAGGTCGCCCTCCAGCAGCTGGTCTCCGCCTATCTCGCGGCCTTCGCGGT
>JAKDUN010000287.1 GCA_030457675.1 Brachybacterium sp.
GGTGCAGATCGCCGTCGAATGGGGCGGCATCTGCGGCTCCGATATCGCCTACTGGCGCCGCGGGATCTCCGGCACCGCGGTGATGGAGCACCCCTTCGTCCTCGGCCACGAGGTCTCCGGCCGGGTGCTGCGTCTCGGGCAGGACGTCACCGGACTCTCCGAGGGACAGCCGGTCACGGTGTATCCCGCACGCACCACCGGGCCGCTGCCCGAGCGTCTCGCGGGCCGCGACAACCTCCACCCGCAGCTGACCTACCTCGGCTCCGCCGCACAGGATCCGCACACCGACGGCGCCTTCGCCGAGGTGATCACGGTCGGTGCCGAGCAGGTGGTGCCGCTGCCCGAGGGGCTGGACACCGCTCGCGCGGTCCTCGCCGAGCCGCTGGGCGTGGCGATGCACGCCGTGCGCCGCGCCGGCGACGTGGAGGGGGCGCATGTGCTGGTCGCCGGCTGCGGACCCGTCGGCCTGCTGGTGGTCGTGGCCGCCCGTGCCGCGGGCGCCGCGCGCATCACCGCCGTGGACCTCGCCGCCCCGGCCCGCGAGCTCGCCCTCGCCGTAGGGGCCGACGAGGCGCTGGACAGCGCCGAGGGCATGGCCGACACCATCACCGTGGCGTTCGAGGCCTCCGGGGCACCGGCCTCCCTCGATGCGATCTTCCGCTCGATCACGCGCGCCTCCGTGGTGGTGCAGGTGGGCAATCTGCCCCCGACGCAGGTCTCCGTGACGCTGGGCCCGGTGGTCTCCAAGGAGATCGACTATCGCGGCACCTACCGCTTCGTGACCGAGATCGAGGATGCGGTCGCACTGCTGGCGAAGGACGATCTCACCGAGCACGTCATCAGCCACGTCCTGGACCTCGAGGACGCGGTCGCGGCCTTCACCACCCAGGTGTCCGACCCCACGAGCAGCAAGGTGGTGCTCCGGATCGGCTGAGCGATCCGCGGGAGGGGCGTCGCCGTCGCTGTTCTAGACTGGATGACCGTGACCGACTCCCCTCCACCGTCCCGGGCCCCGCGCCGGATCGTCCTGCTGACCGGCCCCTCCGGGAGCGGCAAGGGCATGGTCACGCGCCGCTCCGGTGTCCCTGCGCTGAATCTCGACGACTTCTATCGCGACGGCGACGATCCCTCGCTGCCGCGCCGCTTCGGCATCCCGGACTGGGATCTGCCGGCCTCCTGGGACGACGGTGCGGCGCTGGGCGCGCTCACGGCGCTCGCCCACGACGGCGCCGCCGAGATACCCACCTATTCGATCTCGCGGTCCCGACGCACCGGCACCACGTACCTCGAGATCGGGGACGCTCCCCTGTTCATCGCCGAGGGGATCTTCGCCGCCGAGCTGATCGCACCGCTCACGGCGGCCGGGCTCCTGGCGGACGCGATCGTGCTGGACCGGCCCGTGCCCGTGGTGTTCGTCCTGCGGCTGCTGCGTGATCTGCGGGAGCACCGCAAGTCGTTCCCGATCCTCCTGCAGCGGGGCACGGCTCTGGCCCGCCAGCAGGGGCGGGACATGGCGCGCTGGATCCGGGCGGGGCTGCGCCCCTACGGTCTGCGCGCGGCGGTGCGCCGCCTGCGCGAGCTCGTCCAGCTCGCCGAGGCGGAGCGGCGCGCGCACGCAGTGGGCTCGGCCTCGACGCTGCTGCGGATCGCTGCGGTGTGCTTCCTGCGCGACGCGCCCGCCGGGGCCTCCCACCGCACCGAGCTGCTGTGCGTGCGCAAGCACGGCACCGGGTCGTGGATGCAGGTCGGCGGGAAGCTCGATCCCGGGGAGAGTGCGCGTGAGGCGGCGCTGCGCGAGGCCGAGGAGGAGATCGGCGCAGTGCTGGATGCCGGCGATCTCGAGCAGCTCGGCGAGTTCGAGGCGGTCGCGGCGAACGAGCCCGGGACCGTGGTCCGCTCGAGCGTGTTCACCACCCGCGCGCCGCTGCCCTCACCGCTGCAGGTGCGTGCCGAGCTGGCCGAGCATCAGTGGATCCCGATCACCGAGGACGCTCCGCCGAGCAGCACCGGCCGGCTGGCACCGTTGATGGTCCAGCACCTCCTGCCCGCGCTGCGCCAGCGCGAGGCCGGCGGCGGCGCGGAGCCGGCCGAGCCGACCCCGCGGGCCTGAGCCGCCGCGGCCGTACGACCGCTCAGGCGATGCGGTCCTTGACGATCCTCCGGGCCGGCACCTCGGTGCCGGGAGCGCTGAGGGTCCACGAGCCGGTGATCGACTCGACGGCGCGCGGCATGCGCTCAGCAGTGTCGGTGTGCAGTCGGGCGAGGACGTCCCCGGTCTTCACCTGATCACCGATATGCGCTTCGATCTCGACTCCGGCCGCGGCCTGCACGGCCTCACCGGGACGAGAGCGGCCGGCGCCGAGCCGCCAGGAGGCGACTCCCACGCCCATCGCGTCGAGCCCGGTGACCACGCCGTCCTCGGTGGCTCGGAACTCTTCGACGTGCTGCGCGCGGGGCAGCGGGGCGTCGACGTCCCCGCCCTGGGCAGAGATCATCGCGCGCCAGGAGTCCATGGCGCGGCCGTCGGCGAGCGCGGCTTCGACATCGGGGTCGCGCACGCCCGCGGCCTCGAGCATCTCCCGGGCCAGGGCGCAGGTCAGCTCGACCACGTCGGCCGGGCCTTCGCCGGCGAGCACCTCGAGCGATTCACGCACCTCCAGGCCGTTGCCGGCGGTGCGTCCCAGCGGCGCGGACATGTCGGTCAGCAGGGCGACCGTGTGCACGCCCGCATCGGTCCCGAGCTCGACCATGGTGCGCGCGAGGTCGCGGGCGTCGGCCTCGTCCTTCATGAAGGCGCCGGCGCCGGTCTTGACGTCGAGGGTGAGGGCGGCGGTGCCCTCGGCGATCTTCTTGGACATGATCGAGGAGGCGATCAGCGGGATCGCCTCGACGGTGCCGGTGATGTCACGCAGCGCGTAGAGCTTCTTGTCAGCCGGGGCGAGGCCCGAGCCGGCCGCGCAGATCACGGCGCCCGCACTCTCGAGCTGCGCCATCATCTCGGCATTGCTGAGGTCGGCGCGCCAGCCGGGGATGGCTTCGAGCTTGTCGAGGGTGCCGCCGGTGTGGCCGAGTCCGCGGCCGGACAGCTGCGGGACCGCCACCCCGTAGGAGGCGACCAGGGGTGCCAGCGGGAGGGTGATCTTGTCCCCCACCCCGCCGGTGGAGTGCTTGTCCGTGGTGGGCTTGGAGAGTGCGGAGAAGTTCATCCGCTCTCCGCTGTCGATCATCGCGTGGGTCCAGCGGGCGATCTCGGCACGCTCCATGCCGCGCACGAAGATCGCCATGGCCAGTGCCGCCATCTGCTGCTCGGCGACGGCGCCGCGGGTGTAGGCGTCGATCACCCAGTCGATCTGCTCGCCGGTGAGGCGGCCGCCGTCGCGCTTGGTGCGGATGACGTCCACGGCGTCGAAGGGCTCGACGGCGGGGGCTGCGGGGGCGTCGGTCATGGGGTGCTCCTCGGGGTCGGGACGCGGCGTCGGTCCCGCCGCATCGCGGCCGGGCCGGTCGTGTCGGGATGGGGTTGTGGTCGGGCCCGGGGCCGGGCAGGGATGGAGGTCGGCGGGGCCGAAGGCCTGGGGCAGCACCTCGGCCATCGTGCGCGGCCCCGCGGGGGTGAGGATCACCAGATCCGGTGCCGCGTGCTCGGAGAGGAGCTGGCGGCAGCGACCGCAGGGCATGACCACGCCGCGCTCCTCACGGGTGAGCCGCTCCCCGCCGCCCACGCACACGAAACGGCGCAGACGCCCGCCGCCGCCGGCGATCAGCTCGCTGATCAGCCCGCACTCGGCGCACAGGGTGACCCCGTAGCCGGCGTTCTCGACGTTGCATCCGCGCGCCACGCGGCCGTCCTCGGTCAGTCCGGCCGCGCCCACCCGGAAGTGGGAGTAGGGAGTGTAGGCGCGCTCGGCGATCTCGCGGGCCACGGCGAGGAGGTCCTCGAACCCGGCGTCAGGCGCTGTATCGGTGCCTGTGTCGGTGCCTGTGTCGCTGCCTGTGTCGGTGTCGGGCACCTCGT
>JAKDUN010000288.1 GCA_030457675.1 Brachybacterium sp.
TGCTCTCGTCCTTCATGGGATCCATATCAGCATCCCTGCTCAAGAATCTCTCGAGTCTGCGCTGGACGTCGGCTGGACGACCAGGACGCGCAGCCCGTCCGAGGATCCGGCGAGCGCACCGGGCAGGGAGTCCTCCGTGACGCGGAGAGCCTCGGCGCCCAGCGCGGCGGCGGCCGCGGCGAGGTCGGCCCCGTGCGGGGTGGTGAAGAAGCGCCGCAGCAGCGCAGGCGGCGCGTCGGCGTGCTCGAGACCGGAGAAGATCCGGCCTCCGCCGTCGTCGACCACGATCACGTCCAGCGCGGGGCGCGGCTCCTCCGGGCCGATCAGCAGTCCGGTCAGGTCGTGCAGCGCGGTGAGGTCGCCCACCAGCAGCCGGACCCGGCCGGGCGCGCTCCCGGCACGGCCGAGGGTGGCCGGGGTCGCACCGTCGGTGGCTCCCGCCTCGCGGGCCAGGGCGAGGCCGCCCGCCATCGCGGTGGTGCCGTCGATTCCCGCCAGGCCACGATTCGCGATCACCCGGGCGGCGGTGGGACCGGCATGCTGCTCGAGGTCCCGCACCAGGCTGGACGAGCCGAGCACCAGCACGTCCTCGGAGTCGGAGGCCTCCCAGACGGCGAGCGCCGCACGCTGCTGCCAGCTCGTCGCCAGCGCCGCAGTGGCGACGTCGGCAGCCGCGCGCCAGGCGGCCAGATGCTCCTGCCGCTCCCCCGCCGCGACGGGCTCCTGCTCCTCGCCGACGACGGCAGGGACCACCAGGCGGGCACGACGCGCGACGTCGGCCCAGTCGAGCTGCGGGTCGACCACGATCACCTCGACGTCCTCGGCCCCGAGCAGTGCCCCGACCACGGGGCGCGAGAGGGTGGGATGGCCGAACACGATCGCCCGCCGCGGACGCAGCGGATGGCTCGGATCCGCCATCACCTCGCGCAGCAGCGCGGGGTAGCCGGGGATCAGGGTCTCGCCGTGGCGGGCACCGGAGCTGGGCTCTGCCAGCAGCGGCAGCTGGTGACGGGCGGAGAGCGCCGCGGCGGCCTGCCCGGCGCCGTCACCGGCGACCACCACGGTGCGTCCGTCGACGGGCACCGGATACGGCGGCGCGGGCGGGGACCCGAGGCGACGGGTGAGCACGATCCGCTGCCGGGACGCGACCGCATCCTCGGCCGGAGCCTCGCTGTCCGGGCGCGGCACCAGCGGGTCGCGGAAGGAGAGGTTCAGATGGACCGGCCCGGGGTGCTCCCCGGTCGCTGCGGCCAGGGCCCGCGTCGCGGTGGAGACGGCGGTGCGCAGCTCGAGCGCGGTGGCTGCGCCGGCGGTGGGGGCGGGCAGATCCACGGCCAGACGCGCCAGCGAGCGGAACATGCCGGCCTGGCGGGTGGTCTGGTTCGCGCCCACCTCGCGCAGCTCGGCGGGGCGGTCCGCGGTGAGCACCAGCAGCGGGATCCGCGAGTGGTGGGCCTCCATCACCGCCGCGTGCAGGTGCGCGGTGGCGGTGCCGGAGGTGGTGACGACGGCGGCGGGATGCGTCGGGTCGTGACGGCTCAGCCCCAGCGCGGTGAACGCGGCGGCCCGCTCGTCGATGCGCACATGGGCGCGGATCCGCTCCCCCACCTCGGCGGCGGCCAGCGCATAGACCAGCGGCGCGGAGCGGGAGCCGGGGGCGAGGACCGCGTCGCGCAGACCGAGCTCGGCCAGGGCGCTCCAGAGCGCGACGGACTGGTCGACCGCGCCGGAGCCCGTGGGGCGGGGGGCGTCGATCCAGGCCGACGGGGCGGTCGGGGCAGTTCGCTCATGCACCCCCTCAGCGTAGTGCGCCACGGTCCGCGCCACCCGCGCTGCCCGGGAGATCTGCGCTCCCCACGACTCATCCGTTCGACGACATCGGTCGTGGGGGCAACAATCCTTCGCTCACACCGGCGAGGCCTGGCGGGGCGTGCGGGGCCGGGCGACGCGGGCGGCCAGGCGCGGCTCAGAGCTGGGCGGTGCAGGCGGCGAGCCGCTCCTCCCAGCGGGCGGTGAGCTCCGCCCCGGCGGCGTGGCGCTCCAACAGCTCCGGGTCCGGATCCCGGCGGCCGACGGCCAGCATCCCGCCTTTGGCGTGCAGGGGCTGTGCGGCGAGGTCGCCGGTCAGCAGGGTCGCGGTACCCAGGCCGCAGGCGTACGGCAGCTCGGGCAGGGCAGCGGCGAGCGCGAGCCCGGCGGACAGGCCCACGCTGGACTCGAGGGCGGAGGAGACCACCACCGGCAGCCCGGTCTGCTCGGCCAGCTCCAGGCAGCGCTGCACCCCGCCGAGGGGCTGCACCTTCATCACCAGCAGGTCCGCGGCCTCCGCCTGCACCACCCGCAGCGGGTCCTCGGCGCGGCGCACCGATTCGTCGGCGGCGATCGGGATGTCCAGCCCGCGGCGCACGGCCGCGAGGTCCGCGAGCTCCGCGCAGGGCTGCTCGGCGTACTCGAGACCTCCGGCCGCCCGGTCCAGGACGGGCAGGGCCGCGAGCGCCTCCTGACGGGTCCAGGCGGCATTGGCGTCGATGCGCAGGCGAGCGGCAGGCCCCATCGCATCGCGCACCGCCTCCAGCCGTTCGGCGTCCTCGGCGAGGGTGACGCCGGGGTCGGCAACCTTGACCTTCGCCGTGCGTGCCCCTCCGACCCGCGCGAGGCGATGCGCCAGCACCGGCGCCACCACAGGGATGGTGACGTTGACCGGGATCTCCTCGCGCAGCGGCGCGGGCCGCTCGATGGTGGCGTCGGCGAGCGCGGCGCGCAGCCAGGCCGCCGACTCCCTCGCGTCGTAGTCCCAGAACGGGGAGAACTCGGCCCAGCCGGCGGGCCCGTGCAGCAGCAGGCCGTCACGCTCGGTGATCCGGCGGAAGCGGGTGGTCATCGGAATCGACCAGGCACGGAGGTCGTCGATGCCGAGGTCGCGCAGGGTGGAGGGGATCCGCATGCTCACGAGGATAATGAGCTGGCGGCCCTGAGGCGAAGTCGTCAGGATGGTGCGATGACTTCGCCACCACCGTCACTGCATTCCTCGCCGGCCGCCGCAGTCGCCGCGCGGGCACTGAGCCCGTCGGCCGACGGCGGCTGGGGCCTGGAGCGGCTCGAGCTCGGGCACCGGGCGAACAATCCGGCCTCCGGCGCCGTGGCCCGGGCCGCGGGCTTCGTGCACGAGGGTACCGAGCGCGGGAAGTTCCTCATCGACGGCGAACGACTGGACGTGCTGACCTATGGGCGGCTCGTCACGGACCCGGCACCGGATGCCGCCGGACTACCCTGGCAGGCATGACGACCGCACCCGTTCCGATGCCCCGTCGGGTCTCCGACACCTTCGACCCGCACCGCTGGCGGGAGGTGCCCGCGACCGAGCACGGCGGGCCCGCGCTGAGCGACATCACCTACCACCGGGCCGTGGAGAGGATCGAGTCCGCGGACGGGGAACGCACCGAGCGGGACCTGCCCACGGTGCGGATCGCCTTCGACCGGCCCGAGGTGCGCAACGCCTTCCGGCCGCACACGGTCGACGAGCTGTACCGGGCGCTGGACCACGCCCGCCTGGACACCGGGGTGGGCGTCATCCTGCTCACCGGCAACGGCCCCTCCCCCAAGGACGGCGGACATTCGTACTGCTCCGGCGGGGATCAGCGGATCCGGGGCCGGGCCGGCTATGAGTATGCGGACGTCGAGGAGCTGGGTGAGACCTCCCAGGTGCGCACCGGCTCCTCGGGCCGGCTCCACATCCTCGAGGTGCAGCGCCTGATGCGCACCATGGGCAAGGTGGTGATCTCGCTGGTCAACGGTTGGGCCGCCGGCGGTGGGCACTCCCTGCACGTGGTCAGCGACCTCTCGATCGCCTCCCGCGAGCATGCCCGCTTCATGCAGACCGACGCGAACGTCGGCTCCTTCGACGGCGGCTTCGGCTCCGCTTACCTCGCCAAGCAGGTGGGTCAGAAGCGGGCCCGGGAGATCTTCTTCCTCGCCGAGGAGTACTCCGCCCAGGACGCCTACGACT
>JAKDUN010000289.1 GCA_030457675.1 Brachybacterium sp.
CGACCCGTTCCGTGCGGGGTCGGGCCTTCTCCTCGGCGTGCAGACGCATCGCGTCCTCATGGGCGCGTTGATGGACTCGCCAGGCACGTTCGAGTGCCTCGACCGTGTGTGGAGTGAGCAGGTCGGTGTTCTCTCTGGTGCGGGTGCGGACCGTGCCGTCGATGCTCCAGGTCGTCTCCAGCGGTCCCGCGGTGGTGGTCCCATCGCCTTGAGTGGGGTCATCGTCCGGGTCGCGGGTGGGGTCGACGGCTCCGGCGGTCTTCTGTTGGTGGTGCTGCCAGCACAGGCGGTGGAGGTTCCACAGGCTGGTCTGGCCGCCCTTGCCGGGATGATCGTGGTCGTACTCGATGATGTGGTCATCCTCGGCCGCGATCACCGTCGCCCTCGTACAGCCAGGCACCGCGCAGACGGGGTGGCGCAGCCGCAGCTGGAGCCGCATCTGCGCGGTGGGGTGGTAGGTCTCCGCGGTCACGGGCAGATGGGCGCCGGTGATCGGGTCGGTGAGGATCCGCTGCCACGTGCTCTCGCCGGCGGCGAGCTGTCTCGCCTGCTCGGCCGGGATCGGGGTCGTGCCCTCCAGCATCGCGGGGGCGTCATCGACGCCCAGCAGGGTGGTGGCGGGGACGGTGACCAGGATTCTGTAGGTGCTCGAGGTCTCCCGGACGGGATCGATGTCCATCACGGAGTGGACCAGGATCGCGTACCGCAGCGTCCGCAACGACAGGGCCCGGCCGCGTTCGTGGAGGTTGTCGTCGATATCGAACGGGAGCGGCCCCTCGGCCCCGTCCTCGAGGCCGGCCCGCTGAGCCTTCTGCACGGTGCGGGAGGCGACATCCAACCGGTGGGCCAGGGCCTGGATCTCCGGGATCGGACCGGTCACGTACAGCGACGCCGTACCGGTCTCGGTGTTGACGTCCACGACCTCCACATCCCGCGACTGCGACGGCGGAGTCGGGACCGTACCGGCACTGGCCAGCGCGACGGCGAGGGTGACCTGCTTGTCGAACGTCGCCTTCGACACCGACGGCAGCTCGACTCCGGCCATATGGGCATCGACCTGGCGGACCTGCTCCTCCGGCAGGCGACGGACGTGGCGGAGCAGGGAGTGATGCCACGCCTCGGGCAGATCCCCCACCCGCAGGTGCTCGAACGTCAACGGCATCCACTCCACCGCCGTGTACGCGTCGGTGACCTGTGCCTGTGCGTGGAAGTAGCTGCACCGCAGCCCGGTGGCGACCTTCAAGGCCGTGACGTCCGCGTCATCCAGCAGTCCCCGCACCGCAGGGTCCTCACGGAAGAAGGTCGAGAGCTGACGGAGGTGATGGGCATACAGCCGAGCCCTCGTCTTCATCGTCTGATGCAACGACAGCACCCGCGCCGCCTCGACACTGCCCGGCTCGACCTCCTCGAGCACGTACTGCTCGGACAGTTCCCGCCGCGCCCGCACCCGCCACTTCGGCAACTCACGAGACGTGGCGGTCGCGCCCCGAGGCTCGCCCGACGCGTCCTTGCGCCCTGGCTCCTCATCTTCGAACTCACCCACCTTCTCCACCCCCTCCCCGAGTCACAACATTTCGCGAAGCACGCCCGCGATATGCCCCGAGCCTATTCGGCAACCCCTCCATACTGAAGAGTCAACACAAAATGGGGATGAACCTGTGGACAACCGCTAAGTGTGGAGGAACGGTCATCCACGTCAGAGCCGCACTCGAGCTCAGCCGTTCGCCCTGCAGTTGCCACAGCAACCCTCCGCATCTCGACGTGACCGATGGTCAGCCCGGCGCTCCAGCACATGCCGCCGCACCTGCCGGTTCAGTAGCGCGCGGCACCTCGCCGGCCGTGCCGCCCGGCAGATGAACCGCACTTCGCGGGCGCAGAATTCCGTCCTGCGGGTGACCGCGCACCGAGGACTCGCACTCGCGAATGCTTTGTCACGAGTTCCGTCAAGACCCACGGCAAAAATGTGGACACAAAGGTACTGTGGAGGAATGAACGCGACCGCTGTCCGCGCTGTGCACATTTCTGGAGAGAGCTTCTCGACCAGAAATCGAGCGGCATACACTGACGCTGTCTCCCGGTCCCCATAGAGAAGAACTCGCCATGAGTCGACGCCACTCCACACCCGCTCTCACGGTGCGCCGGATCTCGACGCCGCCTCACCCGAGATCGCGGTCCCTCGCATCGAACGACTCGATCGCCGCAATCGGATCGACCACCTCCGTGCTCGCCGTCGGATCCGGGCTCTCCGTCCTGTCGATCGGGTCATGGGGCTCACTGCTCGGGATCGGCTCGCTCTGGTCGATCGGTTCGGTGGGCTCGGCCCTGTCCCTCGGCTCGATCGGTTCACTGCTGTCGATCGGATCAGTCGGTTCGATGCTGTCGATCGGCGCCGTCAGCAGCTACGGATGCATCGGGACCCGGCAGGTGCTGCCCAGGAAGGAGATGCCGCCTCGCGGGAGCGCGTAAGGTCGACCCATGACGGAACGCACCACGTACCTCCTGGTGGACGGCGAGAACATCGACGCCACGCTCGGGGTCTCGGTCCTCGGCCGACGCCCACATCCCGAAGAGCGCCCTCGCTGGAACAAGCTCCTCCACCACGCTGAGATGTCGTGGCA
Organism: Brachybacterium sp.; assembly: GCA_030457675.1. Lineage (GTDB taxonomy): Bacteria > Actinomycetota > Actinomycetes > Actinomycetales > Dermabacteraceae > Brachybacterium. The sequence goes on from JAKDUN010000289.1 coordinate 2,619, forward strand.
CCAGCCCGTGACCGGGCTGTTCTTCCTCGCCGTCGAGGACAGCCTCCCCTCGGGCTTCGTCCAGGCGCTCATTGCAATGGGTTACAAGCCCATCCCGCTGCGCGGCGAGGGCAAGATCGTGGACATCGCGATCCAGCGCACCGCGGAGGCCCTCGAAACACGAGCGGCCGACGTCATGCTGGTCAGCCACGACAAGGACTTCGTCCCCCAGATGGAGGACCTGGCCGCCGACCTCGAGCGACGGACCGCGATCGTCGGCTTCCGCGAGTTCATGGCCTCGGACCTGCAGGACATTCCCGGGATCGAGTTCCACGACCTCGAGTACGACGTCGCGGCGTTCACCAGCCGTCTGCCGCGGGTGCGGATCATCGAGATCGACGAGTTCGATCCGCTCGAGTTCATCTGACCTCCCGCGCTGCCGCGGGGCCGCCGCACATCTGCCCGTTCTTCTGAACTGACAATAGTGACCCAACGTGACACATCCAGAGTATGATCTGGACCACATGACACGGGAGGCCCCCATGACGACGCCCACCACCGATCCCTCCGACAGCTCCGCCACCGCCGCCCCCGACCCTCTTCTTGTGACGATCTGGGAGGAGTACGGCTCCGGGGCGGAGACGATCGGCCGAGGCGTCGCCGAGAAGCTCGGCCTCCCCTGTCACCAGCAGGCCTTCAGCTCGGAGGAGCTCGAGGGCGAGAAGGCGCCGCCGGACGACGGCGCCACGGCACAGACGATCGCGAGCCGCATCTCCCTCGCCCAGGTGTTCTCGGCGATGGGCGGCGCCTACAGCGGCGGGGACGGGGCGGAGTACCTCGCAGCCGATCAGGAGCGGCGCGCCCTCATCGAGGACAACAACGCCACCGTCCACGGCTACGGCACCGAGGGCGGGGTGATCGTCGGCCGCAACGCGACGAAGATCCTCGCGAACCGGCCGCGCACACTGCACGTCCTGCTCACCGCAGAGGCCGAGAGCCGGGTCGCCCACGCCGCCCAGAGCGCCGGGATCTCCGCGCAGCAGGCGGAGAAGCGTCAGCACCATGAGGACACAGTGCGCGCCGACATGTCCCGCGAGCTCTACGGCTGGGATCCGCGAGAACCGGCGAACTACGACCTGATGATCAACACCGGCCGCATCCCGCATGCCGCCGCCGTGGAGGCCATCGTGCATGCGATCCAGCAAGGACCGCCCTGAGACCAGGAGTTGGCACCGGGCACCGAGAGGCCGGCGGCCAGCCAGCACGGCAGCAGAACAGCAGGGCGGACAGCCGCAGGACGGCCGGGCATGAAAAACCCCGGTCCACCTGGGTGAACCGGGGGATCCCTGCGGTGCCCCAAGCGGGACGAAACTGTAACCTCGTTCGCCACCTTGAAATCGTTGATT
>JAKDUN010000290.1 GCA_030457675.1 Brachybacterium sp.
CGTCCACGTCGCCGGGAACCCCGCCCTGCTGGGCGTCAATGCCGTGCTCATGAAGGACCTCACCGGCGAGCGCAACATCATGATCGGCGCGCTCGCACTCGGCCTCAGCAAGAAGGAGGTCCGGGAGCGGTTCGATGACATCGTCGACTTCGCGGAGATCGGCGATTTCGTCAACCTGCCGATGAAGACGTACTCCTCCGGCATGGGAGCACGTCTGCGGTTCTCGATCTCCGCCTCGGCCGTCCCGGACATCCTCATGATCGACGAGGCCCTCGCCACCGGTGATGCTGCCTTCCGCGCTAAGTCCAAGGCGAAGATGGACGAGATCCGGCAATCGGCCGGCACCGTGTTCCTGGTCAGCCACTCTCTCGCGACGATCCAGAGCATGTGCACCCGGGTGCTGTGGGTCCATGACGGGCAGCTCGTCATGGACGGCGACCCCAGAGAAGTGTGCGGGGCCTACAAGCAGTTCACTGATTCTCGCGGCCGGAAGAAACCCGCAGCGAAGTGACCTTCGCCTGATATGCCGGGAGCCCGTGGACTGCCGACGATCTCCGGCGGTCCACGGGCTCCGTGCACGGTGCTGAGCGGGTCAGCGGCGGGGCGATGCTTCCTGCCGCTGACCCGTTGCGACGTGGCTCACTGCCGCACGACGATGTTCTCCGAGTCGATGAAACGCCCGACCGGCGAGGACATCGTATTGATGACCTGCGCGACATGTCCGGGCTGCATGATCGTGCTGGGATCCTCGTCCGGCGCGAGGGTCTTGCGCAGCGCAGTGGCCGTGCGGCCGGGGGAGAGGCAGGCCACGCGGGTGCCGTAGATCGACAGCTCCTCGCGCATTACCTGGCTCATGTTGATCACCGCCGCCTTGGAGGCGGAGTAGGTGAGCCAGCCCGAGCGACCGGTGATGCCGGCCGTGGAGGCGATGTTGACAATGAGGTCGAAGCGGTTGCCCAGGTTCAGCAGGGTCTGGACGATCGTGAACGGACCGTAGAGGTTCACGTTGATCGTCTTCTCGAAGTCGGCCATGTCGACCTGCTGGAGCGGGACCGGGTTGGTGTACCCGGCATTGTTGACCAGGATGTCGATGCCGCCGACCTGCTCGTACGCGGCGGTGACGGCCTGCTTGAGGGCCTCGCGGTCGCCGACGTCGACCGCGATGGGCACCAGACGGCGCCCGATGGGCAGCTCCTTCTCGAGAGCCGCGACGTTGGCGTCGAAGTCCTCGGAGGCGCGGGCGAACATCACCACGGTGGTGACATCGTCGTTGTTGAGGATGAAGCGCCGAGTGGTCTCGAGGCCAATGCCGCGGGATGCTCCGGTGACGAGGGCGGTCTTACTCATCGTCGTCCTCCTCAGGGCGCAGGAGGAACCCTGCCATCTTCAGATCGGTCTTGGTGGTCACCTTGAGGTTCTCATCGGTTCCCTCGATGAAATGGATCGGGCGGCCGAAGTCCGCGACCAGGGTCGCGTCCTCGGTGGACTCGATCCCCTGCTCGAGCGCGTGCGCGTGCGCATCCTGCAGATCGGCCTTCGCGAACTTCTGCGGCAGCTGCACGTTGCGCAGCCGCGAGCGGTCCAGCGACCCCGTCACAGCGGAGGTCTCCGGATCGACCGGAGCGACGGTGAACGAGATCTCCGACATCAGCGAGACGTTGCTGTGCTCGGAATCGATCAGGCGCTGGAAGTCGCTGGTGCGGACCAGCGGGCGCGCCGTCTCGTGGATGATCACGTCATCGTTGGTGCAGTGCGAGATCATCGCGGCGACCGAGGCGTGCCGTGAGGCTCCGGCCTCGACGAGCGTGACGGGGGTCGAGATCGCGTAGGCCTTCAGGACCGCCTCGACGTCCTCCCGCCACTGCGGCGGGTAGTTCAGGACGATCTGGGAGATCTGCTCCACCCGGTCAGCGGTGACCAGGGTGTAGACCAGGATCGGGATCCCGCGGAGCTTGAGCAGCTGTTTCGGCGAATCTGCGCCGGTGCGGCTGCCTATCCCTCCGTTGAGGAGGATCAATGAGTACATAGGAAAAGCCCTTCGTGCGGGTCGGCGGGTCGACCGTGGCGAACCACGAGCGAGATCCGTATCCGTCGAATTGATCGGCACGTCACCGGGACGTCCCGTGCTGGTCACTCTACAAGTCGCGCCGATCTGATCCGGGCGGCACGCGGGGAGGAACGGGGGAGTTCCGGAGCGCGACAGTCGGGAAAGGCAGGACGTCCGACAGACGGGAGGACAGGCGGTTGCCCGGAAATCGGGCTCGGCTCACACCGAGTCGTCGGCAGAAGGGCGCTGCTGGTCCTGGATCCGTGCCCACAGCTCGTCGCGACGCGTGCTGAGGCGCGCACAGGCCTCCAGGAAGCGAGCGAGGGAGGCGCCGGGGGTGATGTCCCCGAGGTAGTACTCGATCATCTCGATCCGCTCCTCACGCAGCAGGTCGTGCTCGATCAGGTCTCGGGCGAGGCTGCCGACGGACGTCGCCTCGGCGGCGGTCAGGCGTGGAGACATGCTGAGGAGCGCCGTGGCGGCATCCCGTGACTGCGGATCCGCTGACTGCGTGATGAGCAGCGGTTTCGCTGTGGGCAGCCAGTCGCCCATCATCGCGGAGACGTCGCAGAGGATGAGATCGGCATCGGTGAAATCGTGCTGCAGCGAGCGGTCGGTGCTGACCAGGTTTCCCGAGGACTCGACCAGCTCGCGCAGCTGCCGGTCCGTCTCCCCGTAGTCCGGGACCCGCACCCCGGTCAGGGGGTGGGGCCGGTAGATCACGTCGAGGCCCGCAGCGAGCAGGGAGCGCACAGCGGCGAGGCCGTGGGTGCACAGCGAGCTGTAGGCCGCAGAGGCCTGCCCACCCTCCCAGGTCGGGGCGTACAGCACGGTGGGGCGGTCGTCGGCGCGGACCGTCGCCTCGGTCCGATCGGTGTCCAGTGACGGCCTGCCCACCGGGATGCAGCGGGCGGGGGCGTCGAACAGCGTCGTATACCGCTCCAGGCGGTCGATCGCCGCCTGCCCGGCGACGAAGGAGTAGTCGTAGGCCTTGATCTGGTTGGAGACCGAGACCACCTTGTCCGAGTCCCCGTGCAGCAGCGAGACGTGGATCGCCGAGCGCGACCGCAGCGCCGCGGTGTTCAGCGGGTTGTAGTTCACGTAGAGCACGAGTTTGGTCGCGCTGCGCAGGATGATCGCGTCGAGAGTGGCGTCCAGCGCGATGGTGACCACGGGCAGATCCACCTCCGCGCGCAGTGCCGCAGCGGTGCGTGAATCCATGCACACGATGGTCACTCCCTGGGCGCGGTGCAACTCCTGCAGAGGGCCGTACCAGGTGCGCAGCTGGTAGAGACTGTCCTGGGTATCCGGGAAATACACCATCACGTCGCCGTCCAGAGCGGCATCCGCCAGGGCGGCATCGTCGCCGATGCCATCGGGCATGCCGCCGGGCAGCAGCCCGAAGCGGCGCAGCAGCTTTCCGCCCGAGCTGCGGATCCGGCGCTTGAGCGCGTTGCCGCGAGCCGGCATGGTCAGGTCCTTCCGGGGGAGTCGTCGGTGGTGGCGCTGTCCTCGCCGGCGTGGGGATCCCCGGCGGCGATCAGTGCGGACCAGGAGCTCCCGGTCGTGTGCAGGGGAAGTGCGCGGCGGTAGCTCGCCTGGAGCTCGGGCCAGCGCTGCGCCAGGTCGAGATGCGACCTCAGCGAACGTGCGAGGGCGCGGCGCATCGTCGAACCCTGCATCGCGAAGGCTACCTCGACCTTCCCGGCGTCATCGATGATCCGCAGGGCATCGCCGCCGAGCGTGGTGCGCCAGTGCACGAGATCGGCGGGCACGTCGAGCACCACCCGCGGTGGTCCGTCGGGGCGCAGCATCCGCCCCAGCGCATGCCGCAGCGCCGTGGGCAGAGGCAGCGGGGAAGGATGGGTGGGCGCCAGCTCGGAGTCGATGTCGTTCTCGCGGTGCCAGCTGTCGACGATCTGCGCGCCCTCGGCCCGGGC
>JAKDUN010000291.1 GCA_030457675.1 Brachybacterium sp.
CTGATCCGCACCGGCGAGGCCACCGCCGTGATCGCCGGCGGCCAGGAGTCGATGAGCAATGGCCCGCACCTGCTGCCCGGCTCGCGGAAGGGCACCAAGTACGGGCCCGCCACCCTGCTCGATTCCGTCGCGCACGATGGGCTCACCGATGCTCTCAGCCACGAATCCATGGGGGACCTCACCGAACGCGGCAATGCCGAGCGCGGGATCGACCGCCGCACCCAGGACGAGGTGGCCGCCGCGTCCCACCAGCGGGCCGCCGCCGCGACCGAGGACGGCACGCTCGCTGCGGAGATCGCCCCGGTGCAGATCCCGCAGCGCAAGGGCGACCCGCTGCTCGTGGTCCGCGACGAAGGGATCCGCCCCGAGACCTCCGCCGAGTCCCTCGCCTCCCTGCGCCCCGCCTTCGCAAAGGACGGCACCATCACCGCCGGCAACTCCTCGCCGCTGTCCGACGGGGCGGCCGCGCTCGTGGTCACCTCCCGCGCCTACGCCGAGCAGCACGGCCTCACGATCATCGCCGCGATCGGCGCTCCCGGGCAGGTCGCCGGCCCCCGCGACTCCTCGCTGCACTCCCAGCCCTCGGGTGCGCTGCGCGCTGCCCTGACGCGGGCCGAGTGGCAGGCGGGGGACCTCGACCTGATCGAGATCAACGAGGCCTTCGGTGCGGTGGTCGCCCAGTCGCTCACCGACCTGGACTACCCGCTGGAGAGGACGAACATCCACGGCGGAGCCATCGCGCTGGGTCACCCGATCGGGGCCTCCGGCGCGCGCCTGGCGCTGACCGCGGCTCTCGAGCTGGCCCGCCGCGGCGGCGGCCGCGCCGGGGTGAGCCTCTGCGGAGGCGGCGGCCAGGGCGAGGCACTGCTGCTCAGCGCCTGACGGGCGGGACGGCCGAACGCCGGCGACCCGTGAGGCCGCGACTCGTCGGCGGTGCGTCTGGCCGGTCCCGCCGGGTGTGCGTCTCACCGGTCCCGCTTCGGCCTCTCCGCTGCGCACACGAAAGTGCGCTGAGGACTCATGCGAGTACATCGCATCGGTCCTCAGCGCACAATGGCCGGGCAGCGGCGCGGTGCCGCCGCCCCGGCCCGCGGTCTCAGATGGTGCGCGCCAGCGGGTCGAAGTCCGCGGGCACGGCCGGGATCTCGGAGACGGACGAGTTCAGGCTGACGAACTCTCCGCTCGCGGCAGACTCCTCGGCCGAGAGCATCACGTCCAGCACGTGGTAGCCCACCTCGCCGGTGGCGATGTGCGGGCGACCTGCGTGGATGGCGCGGACCATGTCCAGCAGACCCAGCCCGCGACCGGTGGTCGGACCCTCCTGCGGGACCTCGATCCACTCCTGCTCCGGCGGCTTCTCGCCGAAGGACTCGAAGGGGCGCACGTAGGCGATGCGGCCCTCGAACATGTTCGGATCGGGCACCACCAGCGACCCCTCGGTGCCGTGGATCTCCACGATGCCCTGGCGGGCCAGCGGCGAGTCGAAGCTCAGCAGCGAGGTGCCGGTCTGGCCGCCCTCGAACTGGGTGAGCACCGAGATCGTGGAGGGGACCTCGACCGGGAACGTGGTCCCGGCCTTGTCGCCCACTTGGATCGTGCGCTCCTCGGTGGCCTTCAGGCCCACCGCCGCGACCGTCGAGACGGTGCCGAACAGGCTCACCAGGGTGGTGAAGTAGTACGGGCCCATGTCCAGCAGCGGGCCCGCGCCCTTCGCGAACAGGAAGCCGGGGTTGGGGTGGAACACCTCGGGGCCCTGCCACTGCATGGAGGTCTGCGCGAACAGCGGGCGGCCGATGAGGCCGTCCAGCACCGCGCGCTTCGCGGTCTGCACGCCGGCGCCGAGCACGGTGTCGGGGGCGCAGCCCACGCGGAGCCCGGCCTCGTCGGCCTGCGTCAGCAGTGCGGCGGTGGACTCGCGGTCCAGGCCCAGCGGCTTCTCGGTCCACACGTGCTTGCCCGCGGCGATCGCGGCGGAGGAGATCTCGGTGTGGGTGGCCGGCAGGGTCAGGTTCACCACGACCTGCACGCCCGGGTGATCCAGCACGTCCTGCGCCGTGCCGGAGGCCGGTACGTCGTGCTTCGCGGCCTGGGCGGCAGCGCGCTCGGTGTCGATGTCGCCGAGGATCAGCACCTCGACGTCCGGGAAGGAGTTGAGGTTCTCCAGGTAGGTGTCGGAGATGACGCCGACGCCGATGAAGCCGACGCCGACAGGCCCGTCGAAGGGCTGGGGGGTGGGGCTGGTCATGCTGCGAGTCCTCCGTCGATCAGGAAGCGGTAGCTGTTCTCGATGTCGCCGAAGACCTCGCCGGGGGCGTTGTCGTACTCGATGACGGCGTACTGGACGCTGGTCGCGGCCTGCATCGCCTCGATGGTGGGGACCTCGCCCTCACCGGCGTGGCGCTGGTCCAGGCTCGAGGAAGCGAACTTCGGGGCCTCGGGTGCGAAGGGGTTGGTCTCGGGCTTGATGCCGTCCTTGACATGGATCGCGACGAGGCGGTCGCCGAGCTCCTTGACGAGGGAGACCACGTCCTGGCCGCCGACGAGAGCCCAGTACAGGTCCAGCTCGATCGCGACCGACGGGTCCACCAGCGACAGGAAGCGCTGGTAGGCGCTCTGCCCGTCGAAGTCCGCGAGGAACTCCTGGGCGTGGTTGTGGTAGCCGACGGTCAACCCGAACTCCTTGGCCTTCTCGGAGGCGGCGTTGAGACGCTCGGCGATGTCCTTCACGCCGTCCTCGGTGATCCAGCGCTCGGTGGGGACCATCGGGTCGATGACGGTCTTCATCCCGATCTCGGCCGCGGCCTCGAACACGACCTCGTTGGCCGGGGTGGGGATGGAGCCGTCCGGCGTCCACAGCTCATCGGAGAGCAGCGGGGCGTGACCGGTGGGGGAGGCCAGGCCCGAGGCGTCCAGGGCGGTGCGGATCTCTTTGGGGCGACGCACGAAGTCGAAGGCCTCGACGTTCTTCAGGCCGATCTGGGCGAGCTTGTCGAGGGAGCCGTTCATGTCGGCGGAGAACTCCGCGGCCAGCGTGTACAGCTGGACGGAGGCGAGGGGCAATGCCACGGGTGACCTGCTTTCGTACGTCGTTGTCAGAGGGCGGGCCGCATCGCGGAGGATGCGCGGGGACAGCGTAGCACCAATCCCTCCAAGTGGAGGTTTTGCTGTACGGTATCGGGCATGAGTGCTGACGACACCGAGGTCGAGATCTCCTCGCAGGCCCCGACCGCGAGCTCGCGGAGCATCGGTCGTGCGGGCTCCTACTCCAAGGGCATCGCCCGCCGGCAGGAGATCCTCGACCGCGCCATCGAGGTGTTCCGCGAGCGCGGGGCCGACGGCACCTCCCTGCGCCGCATCGCCGAATCCCTCGGCATCTCGCACGGCGCGCTGCTGCACTACTTCTCCTCCCGGGAGGAGTTGCTGGTCGCCGTCTACGAGCACGCCGAGAACCGCCCCGATCCGGAGAGGGGGGATCGCGGCCAGGAGCGCTCGGTGGAGGTGATGGCCAACGCGGCACTGTCGAACCTGAAGGTCCCAGGCCTGGTTCAGCTCTACTCCACCCTGGTCGCCACCGCGCTCGAGGTCGAGGCCGGGCCCGCCAAGGAGTACTTCACCTCCCGCTTCGAGCGGGTGCGCGACAACCTCGAGCGCAAGCTGCGCGAGGACCAGGAGGCCGGGCTGGTCCGGGGGGATGTCGACCCCGCCCGCACCGCCGCGCTCATCGTCGCCGCCAGCGACGGCCTGCAGATCCAGTGGCTGCTGGAGCCCTCGATCGAGCTCAAGGAGACGCTGGAGACCTTCGCGGTGCTGCTGGCGCCGTGAGGCGACCTGATTCGGGGCGCCTCCAGGTGCTCGCGAAGTCTCGCGGGACCTCGGTCATCGATGGCCCGCCGAGGCATCATGGGCCCCGAGGAGTCCGAAATCCACTTCGGCCCAGTGTCGCCGGGATCGCGACTCCTCCCGCGAGAGGTG
>JAKDUN010000292.1 GCA_030457675.1 Brachybacterium sp.
CTCCTCGACGGAGGGACGGCGGTCGACGGGGCGGATCACAGGCGCATGCCGTCACGCTACGTCGCTGTGGTGGAGCCGTCCAGGGAATTGCCGACGGGACCAGGGTCGCGCACTGCACGAGCTTCGGACCCCGTCCCCGCAATCACCGTCCCGCAGGGCTTGCGCATCTCCCTCCGCTCAGTGCGCCTGTGCGTCCCGCCGTCGACGCGGGTTCGGCGCCGCGGCGAGCAGCCGCCTCGTGTACTCGTGCTGCGGATCGTCGATCACCTGCTCGCTCGGACCGGACTCCACCACGCGTCCGTGGAGCATCACCGAGGTCTCGTCCGAGTACTGCCGGGCAGAGCCGAGATCGTGCGTGATGTAGAGGACCGCGAGGTTCTCCCGACGGGTGAGCTCCGCGATCATGTCGAGCACCTCCTTCCGAATGGTCACGTCCAGCATCGAAACGGGCTCGTCGGCCAGCAGCACCTTCGGCTCGGCGGCGAGCGCCCTGGCGAAGGAGACCCGCTGGCGCTCTCCTCCAGAGAGCTCGTGCGGGAAGCGGTGCAGGTACCGCTCCGGCGGGGTGAGGTTCACGCGCCGCAGCAGGTCCAGGCTCCGCTCCTCAACTTCAGCCGCTCCCTGTGCCCGGCCATGGATCCGCGATGCTCGGCCGAGGGTGTAGGAGATACGGTGCACGGGGTTCAGCGAGGCGAAGGGGTCCTGCAGAGTCATCTGCACCTCCGCGGTGTACTCACGGAACACCCGGCCGCGGGCTCCGGAGACTGGCTCTCCGCGCAGCAGGATCTGCCCCTCGGTGAGCGGGAGCAGTTGGGCGAGCAGGCGGCCCATCGTCGATTTCCCGGAACCGGACTGCCCGACCAGGGCGGTCACCTGACCGGTGCGCAGCTCGAGGGAGACATGGTCCACCGCGCGGAAGCGCTCCCGGCTCATCCCGGAGCGTCGGCCGCGGAAGTCCTTGACCAGATCCTTCGCCTCGAGCACCAGCCCGCCGGGCCGGGGCGCTCCCGACGTCGCGGGCCCGGACGCGGCCGCGTCGGCGGCCGCCGCGGATTCGCCCCGCGGGGGGGGCCCGGGCGGGGGCGGGGGGGGGGCCCGCGGGTTTTGGGGCGGGGGGGCCGCCGGCCGCGGTTCCGTCGAACGCGGAGGTGCGCATGGGCTCGTTCACAGCAATGCCCCCAGATCGGCGAGGGAGGACAGCAGGTCCTCGGTGTAGGGATGGCCGGGATTCGTGTAGACCTCGAGCGCCGGCCCATATTCGACCAGGCGTCCGAGACGCATGACCGCGACCGAGTCGGAGACCTCGAGCAGCAGAGAGAGGTCGTGGGTGGTGAAGATGATCGCGAAGCCGTACTCGTCGCGCAACGCCATGATCTGCTCGAGGACCTCGCGCTGGATCAGGAGGTCCAGCGCGGTGGTGGGCTCGTCCATGATGATCACGTCGGGCTCGAGCACGAGGGCGATCGCGATCGCGACTCGCTGTTTCATCCCGCCGGAGAGTTCGTGAGGGAAGGAGGAGATCCTGTCCTCGGGGATCTCGACGCGGCGCAGCATGATGCGTGCGAGCTCGGTCCGCTCGGCGACACTGAGCTGCGGCCGGTGGGCCCGCACCACGTCGTCGAACTGCGCGCCTACGCTGGTGACCGGGTTCAGCGCGTTCATCGCGCTCTGGAAGACGATGGCGATCTCGCTCCAGCGCAGTACTCGCAGCTGCTCGTACGGGACGGTGAGCAGATCCACCTCTCCGCGGTCCTCCGAGCGGTGGTAGGTAACTTTCCCGGAGACGACCTCCGCCGGTGAGCGGAGCAGCCGGGTGATGGCGTTGGTGAGCGTAGATTTCCCGGAACCGGACTCGCCGGCCAGGCCCAGTAGCTCACCGCGGTGCAGCGTCAGCGAGACTCCGTCTACCGCGCGCACAGGTCCGTCCTCGGTGGAGTAGTCCACCACGAGGTCCTCCACCGCGATGATCGGTTCGCCGGGGACTTCCACCGGGCGGCGCGAAGGTTCAGCGGCGAGCCGGTCTTCGTCCTGCGAGGAAACCAACTCGCCCGTGAGCGGCGCAGGGGCCGCGGAGCGGGCCCCGCGTCGGGGCCGGCGGGGCTTACCGGTGCGCAGGCGCGGGTTGGCATGCTCGTCAATCCCGAAGTTGATCAGCGCGAGCCCCGCGCTGATGGCCGCGATGGCGAGGCCCGGCGGGACGACCCACCCCCAAGCGCCGACCAGGAGCGCCTGCGAATTCTGGGCGAAGTACAGCATCGATCCCCAGGACACGGTGGTCAGCGATCCGATGCCGAGGAATGACAGCCCGGCCTCGGCAAGGATTGCGCCGATGGTCGAGAAGATGAACCCCGAAGCGACGACGGGCAGCGCGTTGGGCAGCACCTCGTAGAAGATGATCCGCAGCCGGGACTCGCCCGTCGCGCGTGCTGCCTCGACGAAGTCGCGGTTGCGCAGGGACATGGTCTGTGCGCGCAGCACCCGGGCGGCAGGGGCCCAGGAGGTGATCGCGATAACGATCGCGACCGAGACGATGCCGCGCGTGGGCAGGTAGCCGGTGAGGACGACAAGCAGCGGCAGGCCCGGAATCACGAGGAACACGGAGGTCAGGATGTACAGCAGGTCATCGACGACGCCGCGAACGTAGCCCGCGACCAGGCCGATCACCACCGACACGGCCTGCGAGGCGATGCCTGCGACCAGACCCACCAGCAGGGAGATCCGCGCGCCGTGGACGAACTGCGCGTAGACGTCCTGGCCGGTTTGAGTGGTACCGAACCAGTGTGCGGCCGAGGGCGGCTGCAGGAGGCCCGGGCCCGAGGTACGCGGACTGTAACTGGTGAGCATCGGGCCGAACACTGCGATGAGGACGAAGAACAGGACGAGCAGGAGACCGACCCGCACCTTGCCGGAGGAGGGGAGATGCATCGAACGCAGCATGATTCAGGCCTCCGAACGAGTGCGGGGATCGAGGAACACGTAGACGATGTCAGCGAGCAAGTTCGCGATGATCACCGTGAGGGAAATGATCAGGAACAGTCCCTGCATCAGCGGGAAGTCCTGGTTCTCGACCGCCTGGAAGAGTGTGTACCCGACACCCGGGTAGTTGAAGATCACCTCCGTGAGCATCGACCCCCCGACGACCGCCCCCAGGGACATCGCGAATCCGGTGACCGACGGGAGGATCGAATTGCGGGCCGCATAGGTGAACAGCACCTGCCTCCGCGGTAGGCCCTTCGCCTCGGCCATTGTCACGTAGTCCTCGCCGAGCACGGAGACGGTCATATTGCGCATCCCCAGCACCCATCCCGCAAAGGACCCCAGCACGATGGTGAGCGCCGGAAGGATTGCGTGGTAAGTCACCGAGCCGAGGAACGCGAACGAGAGCTCCGGCATCAGCGCTCGACTGTACGCGCCTGCCACGGGGAACCATCCGAGGTTCACCGAGAGCACTAGCACCAGGATCAGCGCCATCCAGAAGTACGGGACGCCGTTGAAGAAGGTCAGCATCGGCAGGACGTAGTCGCTCTTTCGGCCCCGCCACCAGGCAAGCACGACACCCAGCGCGGTACCCAGCACAAAACTGATGATCGTGGTCAGGCCCACCAGCCCGATCGTCCACGGCAGCGCCTGCATCACGATGTCCGCGACCGGCACAGGGTGAAAGCCTATCGAGAGCCCCAGATCCCCTCGCAGGAGGTTGCCGAGGTAGGTGAAGTACTGGATGGGCAGCGGGTCATCGGTCATGCCGTAGCTCTCGGCAATAGACGCCATCGCCTCAGGCGCGATCCGCCCCTCCATCCGTTCGACTAGCAGTGCGACCGGGTCACCGGGCATCAGGCGTGGGATCAGGAAGTTGAGGGTCATCGCGGCCCACGCAATGAAGGCGTACAGCATCACCTTCCGCAGCAGGTACTTCATGCAAGGTCTCCAGTGGCGTGGTCGGGCGGTGGGGGGGGGCGG
>JAKDUN010000293.1 GCA_030457675.1 Brachybacterium sp.
CCGGAGACTGCGGGCCTCCTGGTCCTCGAGCTCTGAGTGGATGACGGTGACGATGGCGCGCATCGCCTCGTCGAACCCGGCGAGCCCGGTGGCGCGGTCCGTCGCCGCGAGGGAGACGGTGCCGTGCAGGAGCCGTTCGAAGTTCGCTCCGTCCCTCATCTCCAGCGCGACGTCGGTGACTCCCTCGACGCCGGTGGCGGCCTCCTCCGTCGCCGCCACCAGCCTCCTGCGTTCGACACCGCAGCCGCTGAGGACAGCGGTCGCCACAGCTGCGACCCCTCCCAGCAGTCCGCGTCTGCTCACCATGCTCATCCCCTCGTCCGACGGCTCACGACCGAGCATCCCATGCCGCGGGCCCGGCCGGGACCCTCACCTCCGGCTCTGTGGACCGGACCCGACAGCTCTGCGGACCGGAGCGGACAGCGGGCTCGGTCCAGGGGCGGCCTGCAGGGTCTCACGGCACCCGAATCAGTCCAGCGTCATCCGGTAGATGAAGGCGGCCATGGCGTCGCGCAGGATCGGCTGGTAGGGCCGGTACGTGCCGTCGGGCCAGCCATTGGTGATGTCCTCGGACTCGGCCCATGCGATCTCCGTGCGGAAGATGACGCTGGAGTCGACATCGACGAACGGCGATCTGCTCGGCGGGGTGAAATCGGGCTCCCCCGCGTACCGGTACATGAAGGCCGCCATCGCGTCCCGCTTGATGGGCTCGAAGGGACGATAGGTGCCGTCCGGCCAGCCGTCGGTGATGCCCACGGACTCCGCCCAGGCGATCTCCTTGAAGAAGATCATGCTGGTGGGGACGTCCTTGAACGGCGACGTCGCGGGCGGGGTGAACGCCGGCTCCCCCGCCGCACGGTAGAGGAAGGCCGCCATGGCATCGCGCTTCATCGGTGCGAAGGGCCGGTAGGTGCCGTCCGGACAGCCATTCGAGAGCCCGGTGTGCTTCAACCAGGCGATCTCGGTGAAGAAGATCAGGTCCCCGTACCGCACGTCGTCGAACGGTGCGGCCGGATCCCGCCCCCAGGGGGCGGAGATCGGCCAGCGGCTCTCGGGAGTCCCCGTCGGCGATCCGAACCACAGCGAGAAGTTCCGGAAGAAGTTCCGATTCCCGTAGGTCGCGCAGACGTCGTCCGACACCGGTGCCGCGCCCGCGTCCAGCGAGGCCTGGGTGGGGGTGAACGGTGTGTAGTTGTACAGCGCGGCGGTGGCCCGGTTGAAGATCCGTACCTCGCCGTATCCGCAGAAGGGGTACGGGCTGTACTGGATGTCGTAGGTCCTGCCGGCCTGGTAGCGGAAGCCGCGGGCGGCGTCCCCGTACTCCTGCAGCCGGGAGGTGCCGTGGTAGATCTGGTGGACGAACCCGCTGAACGTCGGGTCGCAGGCTGCGAAGTCGGGGCAGCGGAACCCCATCGCCTGCTCGAGCTGGCGCGGGGTGGCGTTCCGGGAGGTGATCAGCCCCTGCTCCTTCTGGAGCATCACGAGGATCACCTGGGGGTTCACGTCGCAGGCGCGGGCGACGTCGGTGATGATGCGGCCGACAGTGGCGCCCGAGACCGCGGGGATCGCCGCGCAGTACGTCGTGGCCGGGCGCTCCGGGCTGTCCGCGGTGAGGTTCTTCAGGCAGTCCGCGCCGTCGCTGCCGTCCGTGCAGCGAGCCCCCTGCTCATCGAGGAAGGCGTCGACCTGTGGGCGGGTCATCGAGTCGGCGTCGAACATCCGGGTGTCTGTGATCAGGAAACCCGGCGAGAAGCCGCCGAGCCCTGCGGGCGGCGTCTCCGCCCGGGCCGCAGGAGCACCCACGAGGACCGTGCCGGCGAGCAGCAGCAGGGCGAGGAGCAGCAGGGCCGGTCCGGACGGTCGCGCGGCTGCGGACGCCGTCGACGGGAGAGTGCTGGCTGCAGGCGTGAGGGGAACCATCGTGATCTCCGAGGTCAGGGATCCCCAGGTCTGATCCACCCCCATCATAGATCTGCCGTGAGCTCCTCAACACCGCTCTGACCAGCCGATACCGAGTTACAATGCCACG
Organism: Brachybacterium sp.; assembly: GCA_030457675.1. GTDB lineage: Bacteria > Actinomycetota > Actinomycetes > Actinomycetales > Dermabacteraceae > Brachybacterium. The sequence goes on from JAKDUN010000293.1 coordinate 2,030, forward strand.
ACCGGCGACGCCCCGTCACAGGAACGGGAGGCCGCCGGTCGCTGCCGCCGGGAGCAGGGTCAGGCGCGAGCCACGGACACCGTCACAGCGCCGCCGGAGACCTTCTCGCTCACGGTATGGGCACCCTCCGTGGGAGCCGCGGGCACCGTGAGCTCCACCGCGAGCACCTCGGCCGAGACCAGGTCCCGGTGCGTCGCCACGGCCGCGGTCACGGTGTCATCCCCGCCGACGGTCAGCCGGATCCGGTCGGAGACGTCGAAGCCGGCTGCACGGCGCGCGGACTGGATCGCGCGCACCACGTCACGGGCGGTGCCCTCGGCCTCGAGCTCAGGGGTGACTCGGGTGTCCAGCGCCACGAAGTCGCCGCCGCGCAGGACGCCGACGGCATGGCCCTCCATGGCGGAGGAGTCCCCGGCCACCAGGTCCAGGGAGTACTCGCCCTCCTCGAGAGCGACCCCGCCGGAGGTGACCTGACCGGCCTCGTCCACGGACCAGTCGCCCGTCTTCGAGCCCTTGATGACGGTCTGGACCTGCTTGCCCAGGCGCGGCCCGGCGGCGCGCGCGTTCACGCTGAGCTGCTGCTCGACGCCCATGCCCTGGGCCTCCTGGCTGGCGACGTCCAGCAGCCGCACCGCCTTGATGTTCAGCTCGTCGGAGAGGAGGTCCGAGAACGCCTCGAGGCTGGTGGGGTCGTGGTGGACGACGGCGAGCTCCGCGAGCGGCAGCCGTGCGCGCAGCTGCTCCTTCTTGCGCAGCGAGTTGCCGACGCTCGCGATGGCCCGCACATCGTCCATCTGTGCCACCAGCTCCGCATCGCGTGGGAAGAGGTCCGCATCCGGCCAGTCCGTCAGGTGCACGCTGCGCCCGCCGGTGAGCTGCTTCCAGATCTCCTCGGCGACCATGGGCAGCAGCGGGGCCGTGACCTGGCTCAGGGTCTCCAGGCAGGTCGAGAGCACGTCGATCGCCTGCTCATCGCCCTCCCAGAAGCGGTCGCGGGAGCGGCGCACGTACCAGTTGGTGAGCATGTCCAGGTAGTCCTGGATCAGCTCGGCGGCGTCGGCGATCGCGAGCGCGGTCATCGACTCCTGCACGCCCCGCACCAGGTCCCCGGTGCGGGCCAGCAGGTAGCGGTCCATGACGTCGGTGGAGTCGTAGCGGGTCTGTCCGCGATAGCCGACGGGCTTCCCGGCGGCGTCCTTCTCCCCCGCGGCGTTGGCGTAAAGCCCCAGGAAGTACCAGACGTTCCACAGCGGCAGCACCACCTGGCGGGTGGCGTCGCGGATCTTGGGCTCGTCGACCACGAGGTTGCCGCCGCGCAGGATCGGCGAGCTCATGAGGAACCAGCGCATCGCGTCGGCCCCGTACTTGTCGAACATCTCGCGCACGTCGGGGTAGTTGCCCAGCGACTTGGACATCTTCTGCCCGTCCTCGCCGAGCACGATGCCGTGGCAGATCACCGAGGTGAAGGCGGGCCGGTCGAACAGCGCGGTGGAGAGCACGTGCATCACGTAGAACCAGCCGCGGGTCTGTCCGATGTACTCCACGATGAAGTCCGCCGGGTTGTGGGACTCGAACTGCTCGGTGTTCTCGAAGGGGTAGTGCATCTGCGCGAACGGCATCGAGCCGGAGTCGAACCAGACGTCGAAGACCTCCTCGACGCGGCGCATGGTCGAGCTCCCGGTGGGATCGTCCGGGTTCGGCCGGGTGAGCTCGTCGATGTACGGGCGGTGGAGGTTGACCTCGCCGTGCTCATCGCGCGGGAGGGTGCCGAAGGCCTCCTCGAGCTCGGCCAGAGAGCCGTACACGTCGACGCGGGGATGGTTCGGATCGGCGCTCTTCCACACCGGGATCGGGGAGCCCCAGTAGCGGTTGCGGGAGATCGCCCAGGCGCGGGCACCCTCGAGCCAGCGCCCGAACTGCC
>JAKDUN010000294.1 GCA_030457675.1 Brachybacterium sp.
GGGCAGCGGTGACGCGCCGGCCCGGCCCCCGCCGGAGAAGTCCGGCAGCTGCGGTCCCGGCGCCCCGGTGTGATCGGTCATGTCTCCCCCTCGACGTGCTGCGTCCCCTGGCGCGCGCCCACCAGCGGCGCCGAGCCCACCCTAGCGGCGCGGCACCGTCCCGTACCGCCTCGGTGACGCAGGTGCGGTTGCCGGCGGATGTGACCAGCCTCACAGCATCTGCGCCGTGAAATCCACCCAATAAAGCAAGCCGCGAGTGGCGAAAACCTCTCAGGGAAGGCTACCCTCAGTAACGTCCCTGAAGGGCGCCCCGAGACGGTGCCCGGAGCCTTCCCGAGAAAGCCATTCCATGACTTCCTTCACCCGCCGCCACTTCGGCGCCCTGTCCACCGCCGGCGCCCTCGGGCTCGTCCTGACCGCCTGCGGCACCTCCGCCGACGAGACCGGCGCCGGCGCGGCCGACGAGGTCGCGGCCGAGGGCACCGTCGAGGTCGAGGACAACAACGGCACCCAGACCGTCGAGACCCCGCCGGCCTCCGTGGTCGCGACCGACAACCGCACCTTCGAGACGCTCTCCGACTGGGGCATCACCCTCAGCGCCGCCTCGCGCGCCCTGATGCCCACGACCAACCCGCTCAAGGACGACGAGTCGATCATCGACCTGGGCCTCCACCGCGAGCCCGACCTCGAGGCCGTGGTCGCCGCCGAGCCCACCCTCATCGTCAACGGCCAGCGCTTCACCCAGTACCACGACGACTTCGTGAAGCTCGCCCCCGAGGCCACCGTCCTCGAGCTGGACCCGCGCGAGGGCGAGCCCTTCGCCGACGAGCTCAAGCGCCAGGTCTCCGTGCTCGGCACCGTTTTCGGCAAGGAGGCGGAGGCCGAGCAGCTCGGCGCCGACCTCGACGCGGCCATGGAGCGCGTGCGCGCCGCCTACGACGGCTCGGCCACGATCATGGCCGTGATCACCTCCGGCGGGGACATCGGCTACATCGCGCCCGGCGCCGGCCGCACCCTGGGCTGGACCTTCGAGGCGCTCGGTCTGGTGCCGGCGCTCGAGGTCGAGGGGGCCAGCGACGACCACCAGGGCGATGACATCTCCGTCGAGGCCATCGCCGACGCGAACCCCGACTGGATCCTGGTCATGGACCGGGACGCGGCGATCTCCGCCGACGACCCCGAGTACACCCCGGCCAACGAGGTCCTCGAGTCCTCCGACGCGCTCTCCGGCGTCACGGCGGTCGCGGAGGACAACATCGTGTACATGCCGGCCGACACGTACACCAACGAGTCGATCCAGACCTTTACGGAGTTCTTCACCGCCCTCGCCGACGCCCTCGAGGCCGAGGCCTGAGCCACGTACACCGTCGCTGACCTCCGCACGGCGGGCGGGACCTCTGCGGTCCGGCCCGCCGTGCCGTGCGTCGCCGCAGCCCCCGCCGGGACCGCGCCCGCGGGGGTCGCGGCGGGCACCTGCTTCCCCCAGGAGATCTGATGCCCAGCCCTTCCCTCGCCACCGGGGCGCCGCCGCAGCGGCGCCGCGGCCGCGAGCGCCTGATCGACGGCAGGCTCGTGATCGGCATCGCCGTGGTCGCACTGCTGCTGGTCGCCTCCCTGTTCACCGGCGTCTACGACATCGTCGGCGCCGAGGACGGGGCCGAGATGTTCGCGATCACCCGCATCCCGCGCACCGTGGCCCTGGTCCTCTCCGGCGCCGCGATGGCGATGTGCGGGCTGATCATGCAGCTGATGACCCAGAACCGCTTCGTGGAGCCGACCACCACCGGCACCACCGAATGGGCCGGGCTGGGGCTGATCCTGGTGATGGTGATGATCCCGGACGCCGGGCTGCTGACCCGGATGACGGTCGCGATCGTCTTCTCCTTCGTCGGCACCCTGGTGTTCTTCCTGTTCCTGCGCAAGGTCACCCTGCGCAGCTCCCTCATCGTGCCCATCATCGGCATCATGCTCGGCGCCGTCGTCGGCGCGGTCTCCACCTTCGTGGCCCTCCAGTTCGACGCGCTGCAGAACCTCGGCGTCTGGTTCGCCGGCTCCTTCACCTCGGTGCTGCGCGGCAGCTACGAGGTGCTGTGGATCGTGCTGCTGGTGGGCATCGCCGTGTTCTGGGTGGCCGACAGGCTCACCGTGATCGGCCTGGGCGAGGACATCGCCACCAACGTCGGGGTCAACTACCAGCGGGTGCTGCTGCTGGGCACCGGACTGGTCGCCATCGCCACCGGCGTGGTCACCGTGGTGGTCGGCAACCTGCCCTTCCTGGGGCTGATCGTCCCCAACGTGATCTCGATGATCCGCGGTGACGACCTGCGCTCGAACCTGCCCTGGGTGTGCCTGCTGGGCATCGCCATCGTCACCGTCTGCGATCTCATCGGGCGCACCGTCATCATGCCCTTCGAGGTGCCGGTCTCCCTGATCCTCGGGATCGTCGGGGCCGTCGTGTTCATCGCCCTCCTGCTGAGGCAGCGTCGACATGGCTGAGCGCACCCCCGTCCCCGCGCGCGCGATGCGCCGCCCCGGCGAGGCGCACCCCCTCGGCGCTCAGCTCACCGAGCGCCGGCTGGAGGCCGTCGCCGAGGAGCCGATCAGCCCGAGCATCAGCACCGCCCCCGCCGACCTGGTCGAGGACCTCGAGGTCATCGGCGCCCCCCGCCGCACCCGCAGCAGCTCCGGCGCCTTCCCCGACGCCCGCTCCCGTCGGCGCTACCGGATCATGCTCGCCGTCCTGATCGTGCTGGCCCTCGGGTTCGGCGCGGGCCTGCTCGCGGTCGACAACCCCATGCCGACGGGCTCGCGCGGCTTCTGGCTGATCGCCGAGATGCGCGCGACCTCGCTGGTGGTGATGGCCGTGGTCGCGTTCTGCCAGGCGGTCGCGACGATCACCTTCATGACTGTCACCAACAACCGCATCATCACGCCCTCGATCATGGGCTTCGAGTCGCTCTACACCGTGATCCAGACCGGAGCCGTCTACCTGCTCGGCGTGGCCGGGGTGGTCGCGCTGCAGGGCACCGGCCAGTTCCTGCTGCAGGTCGCGGCGATGGTGGGGCTCTCGGTGCTGCTGTACGGCTGGCTGCTGCGCGGCCGGTACGCGAACATCCAGGTGATGCTGCTGGTGGGCATCATCATCGGCGGCGGCATGGGTGCGATCTCCACCTTCATGCAGCGCCTGCTCACCCCGAGCGAGTTCGACGTGCTCACCGCCCGGCTGTTCGGCTCGGTGCAGAACGCGAGCGCCGAATACCTGCCCTTCGCGATCCCGCTGGTCCTCATCGCGGGCGTGCTGATCTGGTCCAACGCCCACCGGCTCAACGTCATCTCGCTGGGCCGCGACGTGTGCATCAACGTCGGCGTCGACCATGGGCGCCAGACCATCTACATGCTCGTGCTGGTCTCGATCCTGATGGCGGTCTCCACCGCCCTCGTCGGCCCGATGACCTTCTTCGGCTTCCTGGTCGCGACGCTGACCTTCCAGCTCGCCGGCACCCACGACCACCGCCTGCTGCTGCCGGTCGGCGTGCTGACGGGCTTCGTGGTCCTGGCCGGCGCGTACTTCGTCATGAACCATCTGTTCGCCGCGCAGGGCGTCGTGTCCATCATCATCGAACTCGTCGGAGGGACCGTGTTCCTCCTCGTCATCATGCGGAGGGGGCGTCTGTGATCACCATCGACGCAGTGCGGAAGCAGTATTCGGAGACGGTCGCGATCGGCCCGGTCACCGTCGACATCCCCTCCGGGGGAGTGACCGCCCTGGTGGGCCCCAACGGGGCCGGGAAATCGACCCTGCTGACCATGGCCGGGCGCCTGCTGGGGATCGACGAGGGCGCGATCGAGGTGGCCGGCTACGACATCTCCTCGACCGCCTCGAAGGACCTCGCGAAGATCCTCTCGGTGCTGCGCCAGGAGAACCACTTCA
>JAKDUN010000295.1 GCA_030457675.1 Brachybacterium sp.
GGGTGGGGGGGGGGTGGGCCTCCGTGAGCCTCGGCGCTGGGCCAGGGCGTGGCGAGGACTCGGCCGGGGTGTGGCGAGGACGCGGCCGGGGTGTGGACGCGGGGTCAGCCGGGGTGTGGACGCGGGGTCAGCCGCGGGCGGTCGAGTCTCGCGGGATCAGCGTGGCGGGGGCGTTCTCGACGGTGCTGCCGCCGGGAATCCGCCCCTCGATCTTCTGCACCAGCAGGTCACCGGCGGAGCGGCCCATGTCGAAGGGGCGGCGGCTCAGAGCGGTGACGCTCGGGGAGGTGACCTCGGCGATCAGCGAGTCGTCCCAGCTCACCAGACCGAGGTCGCCGGGAACGTTGATCCCGCGGGCAGCGGCGGCGCGCAGGGCTCCGACGGCGATCAGGTCGCTCGAGGTGACCACGGCAGGGCGGGAGCTGAGGGCCCGGTCGGCCTGCTCGAAGGCGTGGAAGCCGGAGTCGACGGTGTAGGTGCCGGGCACGTGCAGGTGCTCGATGCCGCGCTGGGCGCACAGCCGATGGAGCAGCTCCCGTCGCCGCCGCTCGTGCGCATACGCGAAGGGGCCGGTGAGCTGGAGGCAGCCGTCGTAGCCGCGTTCGATGAGGTGGTCGACGACGGTGACGGCGTCGTCGGCCTCCGCAGTCGTCACCTTCACGAAGTCCTCGGGGCCCACGTAGTGGCCGAGCACCGCGAAGTCCAGCGACAGGGCTTCTAGCACTGCGGGGCGATGATCGCTCTCGGCCAGGTCCAGCAGCACCACCCCGTCGACCCGCCGCTGATGCGCCCAGGCGCGGAACACATCCACCTCGTCATCCACGCCGCCGCGCACGAACCGGATCAGCAGCTCGAAGCCGTGGGCGCTGGTCGCCGCCTCGATGCCTGCGGTCACGGCCGAGTAGAACGGCTCCCGCGAGAGCTCCTCCGGATCGCGCACCAGCACCAGCCCGATGTTCCCGCTGCGGCCGCGGCGCAGGGCCTGCGCGCCGGAGTGCGGGGTCCAGCCCACGGCCCTCGCGTGCTCGAGCACCCGTGCGCGCATCGCCGCGCTCACCCCGGGCTTGTCGTTCAGGGCGTAGCTGACCGTCGCGGGAGAGATGCCGAGCTCACGCGCTATGGTGGTGACTGTCGGGGGGGAGGACTTCCGCGGCATGGGGCGACGCCAGGTCCTGGGCGCGGTCGCGGCCGGGACAGGGCGCGCGGCGCTGCAGGGCCGCGCGCCGGGCGACGACCATGGTGCTGGGTGCGGTCATGATAGTTCCCGGCCTCGGCGCGGGAGGGCGAGGGAGGTCCGCCCGGTGGCGGCTGGAGGGTCGTAGGCTCGAGTCATGTCGCTCCCCACCGCCGCCGTGCCCGAGGAGATCGCCGTCTCCCACTGCCTGCTCGATGCCCACGGTGCGGTGCTCGATGCGCACCTCGCGGAGCGTCCGTTCTATGCGGCCAGCACCATCAAGCTCCACGTGCTGCTGGCGGCGCTGCGGGAGACCGGCGAAGGGCGGCTCGACCTGTCGGCGAGCGTTCCTGCGACGCGCACCTTCACCGGGGTCGATGGTGCCCCGTTCACCCTCGGCGGTGACCACCTCGACGCCACGCACCCCGCCGAGGGCGCTCCCCTCGCAGTGAGGGAGCTGCTGCGGCGCATGATCGACCGCTCCAGCAACGAAGCCACCGATCACGTCGTGGAACTGGTGGGTCTGGACGCGGTCGCGGCGACCATCACCGGTCTCGGGCTGCGGGCCACCCGGGTCCAGCGCCTGATCGGGGATGCGGCCGCGCTGGGGACCGGGGCGACCAACGAGACCAGCGCCGCGGACCTCGCCGTGACGATGCGCGCCGCAGTGACGACGGGCGGCCTCACCCCGCCCTTGCCGGCGAGCTCGCTCGAGCTCGCCCGGTCGGCGCTGGCCGCCCAGCAGATCCCGGTGATCGGCGGCGCCCTGCGCGAGGGCGTCCCCTGGGGCTCGAAGTCCGGATGGGTGGAGGGGTACCGGCACGACGTCGCCTTCGTCGGCGATCCGGACGGCGCGGAGCTGCGCGTGCTCGCCGTGATGACGGCAGGGCTCACCCCGGAGGACGCGGACGCGCGGATCGTGGAGCGGGTGCGGGAGCTGCTGCCGGACGTCGCCTCCTGAGAGCGGCCCGCGTCGCGAGCGGACGATCCCCTCGGGACCCCTCGGGACCCCTCGGGGCAGCCTCGGGAGCGGCAGCTGGGCGGTATCAGCCCCGGTGACGGGCGGCGGCGGCGATGTCGAGCAGGTCCTGCTCCATGGACCTCTGGGCCGCCCGCAGGCCCACACCGGCCAGCAGCGTGGCGGCCAGTGCCTTCAGGCCCGTCTGCGGCGGCTGCTCGGCGCCGAAGGTCATCGCCAGCTCGCAGCCGCCGCCCTCGCGGGGCCGCAGCGTGAGCTCGGTGCGGTAGAGCAGGTCGCCGACGGGGGAGAGGACCACGGTGCGGCGGCCGGGCTCGGACTCGGCGACCTCCATCTCCATGGTGTCCTTCATCCCGAACATCGTGCGGGTCTCCCGCCAGCGGGTGCCCACGTCGTAGGGACCGTCGGTGAGCAGCTCGAGGGAGTCCACACCGGAGAGGACCTCGGCGGCGGAGCCGAGGTCGGAGATCACGTCCCACACCGCCCGGGGCGAGGCGTCGATGTGCTGGGTCAGACCGATTCGCGGGGTGCTCATGGGGCCAGCGTAGGCCCGGGGGGCCGGCGGCCCCCCGCCCGCCGGCCCCCCCGCCCCCCCCCCCCCCCACCCCCGGGGAGGGGCCGGGGGGGGGGGGGGGCCCGGCCCCCCGCCCGCCCCCCCCCCCCCCCCCGCCCCGCTCCCCGCACCACCCCGGTTCAGGGCCCGGTGAGCCGTGGGCGCGGCTCAGCCGGCGAGCTGGACCCGCCGTGCCCCGGCGTACTCGCCGATCGGGTCGTACTCGCTCAGCGACATGACCTCCACGCTGCGCGCCGCGTTCGGCGCCTGCATGATCAGGTCGTCCCCGAGGTACAGGGCGACGTGCCGGATCGAGCTGCCGCCGGGCTCCGTCGCGAAGAACACCAGGTCGCCGCGCTGCAGATCCGCGCGCTCCACCGGCTCGAGACCGGAGTCGTGCATCTGGTCCCCGGCATCGCGATCGATCGTGATGCCGTGGTGGTGGAACAGCGTGTACGTGTACCCCGAGCAGTCGAAGCCGTAGGCGCTCACCCCGGCCCACAGGTAGCGCAGCCCCAGGAAGCGCTCACCGGTGGCGACGATGTCCTCCGCGGTGGGCCGGGGCGGGCGCTCGCCGGGCGCGCGCACCGCGACGTCGTCGGCCGGCAGATAGGCCGCACGACCGCCCGGGATCGCGACCTTCACGGCCTTCGCGGTCCGCCCGAGCACGGGCAGGATCGTGTCGAAGGAGACCGGGATCCCCGGATGGTTCCCCGAGGGGGTGCCGCTGAGGACGCTGGTCACAGCAGTGACGGTGGCGGTGGAGGCCGAGGCGGCCTGCGCGGCGAAGTCCTCGTCGACCACGAGCTGCACGGTGGGGACCCAGCCCGGATAGCCGCGCGGGTCGCGCGGGGTGGGCTGAGCGGTGACCACGATGTGCGCCCAGTCCCCGACGACCTCGTCGACGATCACCTCGCTGCCCAGCACCGCCTGCGATTCGAGCTCGCCGGTCAGCCAGCGCCGGGGCTCGGTGTCCTGCATGTTCGCGTTCCAGGCGTCGAGGTCGACGGGATTGGTCAGCGAGGGGTCATCGATGCCGGGCCGAGCGCTGTCCGGCTCCACCCACAGCGTGGTCGCGGTGACGGCCACATGGGCGGTGACGCCGGGGGCGAGGCCCTCGCCGGCGGCGGCGACCTCGGACGGTGCCGGGCCGTCCGTCGGCCGGCGGCCTGCGGCGAGCGCCGCGGGGGAGAGGGCACCGAGCCCGGCGGCGACGGTGCCGGCC
>JAKDUN010000296.1 GCA_030457675.1 Brachybacterium sp.
TCGGGTGCTGCGTTCGGGTGCTGCGTTCGGCACGGCTCCCCTCCCCTGCCAGGTGCCGTCGGTCGCACTCGCGGCGCCCTGACGGCTCCGGACGGGAACCGGGCGCACTCGCCGTTTACCCTGGGGGCATGCCTGCTCCCGAGATCGCGCTGACCCAGCGCTTCCAGACCGCCTTCGCCGCCGCCTTCGGACCCGAGTACGCCGATGCGGACCCGATCATCCGCCCCTCGCAGTTCGCGGACTTCCAGTGCAATGCCGCAATGGGCCTGGCCAAGCGTCTGGGGCGCTCGCCCCGGGACATCGCCGCGGAGATCGTCGACGCGGTGGACCTGACGGACATCGCCGAGGTGCCGGAGATCGCCGGTCCCGGCTTCCTGAACATCCGCCTGCGCACCGACTGGGTGGCCGCGCAGACCGCGGAGCTGGTGGATCCGTCGGCCGCCCTGGGCGTGCCCGCACCCGAGCGGGCCCAGACCGTGGTCATCGACTACTCGGCACCGAACGTGGCCAAGGAGATGCATGTCGGCCACCTGCGCACCACCGTGGTGGGCGACTCCATCGTGCGCACCCTGGAGAAGCTGGGCCACGACGTGGTCCGGCAGAACCACATCGGCGACTGGGGCACCCCCTTCGGCATGCTCATCGAGCACCTGCTGGAGGTGGGCGAGGACAGCGCCGAGGCGGATCTGGTGCGCACCGACCCGAACGCCTTCTACCAGGCGGCGCGCGCGAAGTTCGATGCCGCAGAGGCAGCAGAGGAGCCGGGGACCGATCTCCACGGCGAGGACTTCGCCTCCCGCGCCCGTCAGCGGGTGGCGACGCTGCAGAGCGGCGATGCGGAATCGCTGCGGATCTGGACGAACCTGGTGGAGCTGTCCAAGCAGTACTTCCACCGCATCTACGACATGCTCGACGTGACCCTCACCGATGAGCACCTGGCCGGGGAGTCCACCTACAACGACCTGCTCGAGGCGGTGTGCGACGACCTCGAGGCCGCCGGCATCGCGCGGATCTCCGACGGGGCGCTGTGCGTGTTCCCGGAGGGGTTCATCGGCCGTGACGAGCAGCCGCTGCCACTGATCATCCGCAAGTCCGACGGCGGCTACGGCTACGCCACCACGGACCTCGCCGCGATCCGGCACCGCGTGGGCACCCTCGACGCGGACCGCGTCGGCTATGTGGTCGGCGCGGCGCAGGGCCTGCACTTCCAGATGGTGTTCACGGCCGCGCGGGAGGCCGGCTGGCTGCCCGCGGGGGTCGAGGCGGAGCACGTGAAGATCGGCTCGGTCCTCGGCGAGGACGGCAAGATCCTGCGCACCCGCTCCGGCTCCTCGCTGCGGCTGATGGCACTGCTGGAGGAGGCCGTGGGCACGGCCCGCACGGTCATCGACGAGCTGCGCCCGGACCTGCCGGAGGCCGAGCGGGAGCAGATCGCCCACGACATCGGCATCGGCGGCGTGAAGTACGCCGACCTCTCCACCGCCCACGACTCGGACTACACCTTCGATCTGGACCGGATGCTGGCGCTGACCGGGAACACGGCCCCGTACCTGCAGTACGCGGTGGCACGGATCCGCTCGATCAGCCGGAAGGCGGCGGCCCGCGGCCTCACCGCCGCTGCGGCGCCGCTCGTGGACAACGATGCGGAGCGGGCGCTGGCACTGCAGCTGCTGGAGTTCGGGCCGACGCTGGTGAGCGTGGGCGCCGAGTTCGAGCCGCACCGGCTGTGCGCCTACCTGTTCTCCCTCGCCCAGGCGTTCACCTCCTTCTACGAGGCCTCCCCGATCCTCAAGGGGGCCGATACGGAGGTGCAGGCCGGGCGCCTGGCCCTCGCCGAACTCACCGAGCGGGTCCTGGTCGAGGGTCTCGACGCGCTCGGGGTGAACGCACCGCAGCAGATGTGACGGGCCGGGCGGCGCCTCGCGGCAGGACAATCCACGGCAATTCGTACACCCCTCGGCGGCCGTGACCGAACCGTGCCCCGCCGTTACCCAAACGTGCCCGTCGTCGGTGGTCATCGGCCTGGTTAGGGTCCGAGGCACTTCCTACTCTTGAGCGGTGCCACCCATTCGGTCCCTCCACCTCGCGCTGTGGGCGGCGTATGCCCTTGCGGTGGCCGTGAACATCGGCGGCGTGATGGCGGATGCCGAGATGGTGCAGCGCGTGTCCCAGCCGCTGTTCGCACCGCTGCTGCTGGCGGTGCTGCTGACCGCCGCCCCGCACCGCTCCCGCACCACCACGCTGCTGATCTGCGGTCTGCTGTGCGCCTGGGCCGGTGACACCCTCGGGCAGCTCATGCCGCAGTCCGCCCAGCTGGTCACCGTCGCGGGCTTCCTGGGGGCGCTGATCCTCTACGCGGCCGCGCTGGCGCCGCTGTGGGTCCGCACGCGCGATGCGATGCGCATCGCCCTGGCGATCCCCTACGGCGCGGTGGTGGTGGGCCTGTTCGTAGCCTGCGCGGACGGTGCCGGTTCCCTGCTGTTCGTGGTCGCCGCCTATGCGTTGGCGCTGGCGGTGACGGCTTTCCTCTCGGCCGGCGGGAACGGTCTGACCTGGTCCGGCGGGACGCTGTTCCTGCTGTCCAGCTCGCTGCTGGCGATGGACTGGTTCCTGCCCGGCGCGTCGATCTCCTACAGCACCGAGCTGGTCATGCTCACCTACACCCTCGGGCACGCCCTGCTCATCGCCGGGATGATCCGCCTGATGCCGCGGCGCCGCTGGACCACCTGCACCCCGGGCGCCGCCCTGGTCATCGTCGAGAGCTGAGCTGGAGGCTCAGTCCGCCGACCCGAGCACCCGCGCCAGCAGCTCCGACTGCTCCCGGTGGAGCCGCTCGATGTCCTCGCCCTTGCGGGGGATCAGCTGCAGACCGAGCCGGCCGCTGATCTCGCGGTAGTGCAGCTCCGCGCCGTTCTCCTCCAGCTGCAGCGTCGCCACCCGCACCTCGGAGAGGAACAGGTCCCGCATGCCCACGCTGAGGTGCACGGGAGGCAGCCCCTCCAGGCTCGCGTTGATCGGGGAGAGATCGGGATCGTCCAGCGGGGTGCGGCCGGCGTAGCGGCGGGCCGCATCGCGCAGCAGGCGCCGCTCGTGGACCGGATCGACCTGATCGGTCTCGGTGATCCCGGCGTTGGAGAGCTCGAGGTCCAGCCAGGGCGACATCGCGATCAGCGCCGCGGGGGCGGGGACCGCGTCCTGGCCGCGCAGCCGCCGTGCGATGACGAATCCCAGGCCGCCGCCGGAGTGCTGGCCGGCCAGCACCCAGGGTCGCCCCGCCAGGCGTCCGTCGTCCGCGAGCGCTGCGAGCACCGCCTCGACATCATCCCGACCCACCGGATGCTGGTGGTCCGGAGCATTGCGGTAGTCGATCATCAGACCGGCACAGCCCAGCGCATCGACCTGCCGGGACAGCCACGCCCAGTCGCTCGCGAACGGACCGGAGACGTAGGCGCCGCCGTGGAGGAAGACGATCAGACCGTTCTCCGACCGGTGCTCGTCGAGCCAGACGGTGCGGGTGCGCCCGATCATCTCGTGCTCGATCGCGTGCGTCTTCAGCACATGCCCGGGAGGCAGCGGGCTGCGTGCCTCCCGCAGCGCCTGATGGGTCAGGGTAGAGGGGATCGGGATGCGCCGCACGGCACGCGCCCCCGTCACCACGGCGTCTCGGATACGACCCATCACGGCCTCCTGTCCGCGGCCCCGACGGGCCGCCTCGCTGGCGGATGGGACCATCCTAACGAACCGTGCTGTGCGTGATGCCCAGGGCTCGTCCCGCGGCCCCGGTAGCCTTCGACCATGCCCGACTCCGCCGCCTCCACCCCCACCTCTGCCGCTGTGCCCGCTGCCGTGCCCGCTGCTGTGCCCGCTTCGCTCGAGGGGCCCCTGCTGGTCCTCGTCGCGATGCCCGAGGAGGCCGCGCCGC
>JAKDUN010000297.1 GCA_030457675.1 Brachybacterium sp.
GCCCCCCGGGGGGGGCCGCGGGGGGGCCCCGGGGGGCCCCCCCCCGTCGTGGGGCGTCGAGCGCGTCAGCCCTGCGGGCCGGCGGCGATGCGGTCCGCCTCGATGCGGGCGGATTCGGTGCCATCGAGGTCGCCGATGCGGTGCACGCGCAGCGTGTTGGTGGAGCCGTGCACGCCGGGAGGGGAACCGGCGGCGACGATGACCAGGTCGTTCTTCTGCAGGCCCTTCTGCTCGCGCAACAGGTTGTCGACCTTGCCGACCATCGCGTCGGTGTCGTTCTGCATCGGCACCAGGTGCGCTTCGATGCCCCAGGTCATCGACAGCTGACGGGCGACCTCGGGGTACGGGGTCAGTGCCAGCAGAGGGATGCTGGGGCGCAGACGGGACAGGCGCCGGGCGGTGTCACCGGACTCGGTGAAGGTCACCAGGTACTGGGCGGAGAGCTGGTCGCCGATCTCGGCGGCCGCACGGGTGATCGCGCCACCGCGGGTGTGCGGGATGGTGCCCAGCGGGAGGATGCGGTCTGCGCCGTTCTCCTCGGTGTTGATGATGATCCGGGCCATGGTGCGCACGGCCTCGAAGGGGTACTTGCCCACGCTCGTCTCGCCCGAGAGCATGACCGCGTCGGCGCCGTCGAGGATCGCGTTGGCGCAGTCCGAGGCCTCGGCACGGGTGGGGCGCGGGCTCTCGATCATCGACTCGAGCACCTGGGTGGCGACGATGACGGGCTTCGCGTTGCGGCGGGCGAGCTCGATGGCCCGCTTCTGCACCAGCGGGACCTGCTCCAGCGGCAGCTCCACACCGAGGTCGCCGCGGGCGACCATGATGCCGTCGAAGGCGCCGACGATCGAGCGCAGGGCGCGCACGGCCTGCGGCTTCTCGATCTTGGCGATGACCGGCACCCGCCGGTTCTCCTCCTGCATGATCCGCAGGACGTCGTCCATGTCGTGGGCGTCGCGCACGAAGGACAGGGCCACCAGGTCCGCGCCGAGGCCCAGGCCGAAGCGGAGGTCCGCCACGTCCTTCTCGCTCATCGCGGGGACGGACACGGCCACGCCGGGGAGGTTGATGCCCTTGTTGTCCGAGACCGGTCCGGGGACCTCGACGACGGTGATGACCTCGGTGTCGGTGACCTCGGTGACGCGCACGGAGACCTTGCCATCGTCGATGAGCAGGACGTCGCCGGGGCGGCAGTCACCCGGCAGGCCCTTGAAGGTGGTCGAGACGCGCTCGCGGGTGCCCTCGATGTCATCGGTGGTGATGGTGAGGGTCTCGCCGACCTCGAGCTGGTGGGGTCCGTCGGAGAACTTGCCGAGGCGGATCTTCGGGCCCTGGAGGTCGACCAGCACGGCGACGTTCTTCCCGAGGTCCTCGGAGGCGCGGCGGACGTTCGCGTAGACCTGCGCGTGATCGTCGTGCGTGCCGTGGCTGAAGTTCATCCGGGCGACGTTCATCCCGGCTTCGATCAGGGTGCGGATCTGCTCGTAAGTACCGGTCGCGGGACCGAGTGTGCAGACGATCTTCGCTTTGCGCATGTCAACCCATCTGTTGTTCGTGTGAGGGCCGCGTTCCCTCCCGGGACAGCGCGCGAACGCCGCAGGAGGGCCGCGGCATCGCGTGTTCTTCACCCTAGTGTTTCACACTGTGACGGGCTTCTCGCCAGCGTCCACGGGGCGAGGCAGCGAAGTGCTCCCCATCAGGTGCGCATCCACGGCTGCGGCGCAGGAGCGACCCTCCGCGATCGCCCAGACGATGAGGCTCTGGCCTCGGGCGCAGTCACCCGCGGTGAAGACGCCGGGAACGCTCGTGGCCCAGCCGGCATCATGCACGATGTCGCCCCGTGAGGTGAGGTCCACTCCCAGCGCCTCGAGCAGACCGTCGGTTCGGGATCCGGTGAAGCCCATGGCGATCAGCACCAGGGTGCCGGGCAGCACCGTCTCGGTGTCGGGGGTGGGCACGCGGGCGCCGTCCTGAAAGCGGGTGCGGGCCACGACCAGACCGCTGACCGCTCCCTCCTCGTCGACCTGGAAGCCGGTGGTCGTGGCGAGGTAGGAGCGCTCCCCGCCCTCCTCGTGGGCGGAGGAGACCTCGAACAGGACCGGATGGGTGGGCCAGGGCTGGGACTCGTCGCGCTCGGCGGGCGGCTGGGTGCCGATCGCGAGCGTGGTCACCGAGCGGGCACCCTGCCGCAGCGCGGTGCCCAGGCAGTCCGCGCCGGTGTCGCCGCCGCCGATGATCACCACGTCCTTGCCCTCGGCGGTGAGCGGGTCCTCGACCCAGTCCCCCTCCACCAGACGGTTCGCCTGGGTGAGGTACTCCATGGCGGGGTGGATGCCGGTGGCGTCCCGGCCCGGGACCGGCAGCTCCCGCGGCGCGTTCGCCCCGGTGGCCAGCACCACGGCGTCGAAGCGGGAGCGCAGCTCCTGCACGCTGAGGGCGCCCTCCCCCGTGCCGCCCACATCGATCCCGGTGCGGAAGCGGGTGCCCTCGGCGCGCATCTGCTGCAGGCGACGGTCCACATGGCGCTTCTCGAGCTTGAACTCGGGGATCCCGTAGCGCAGCAGTCCCCCGAGCCGGTCGTCGCGCTCGAGCACCACCACGGAGTGGCCTGCCCGGGTCAGCTGCTGGGCGGCGGCGAGCCCGGCCGGTCCGGAGCCGACCACGGCCACCGAGCGGCCCGTCTGCCGGGAGGGCTCGACGGGCTGGACCCAGTCCTCGGCGAAGGCCCGGTCGATGATGGAGACCTCGACGTTCTTGATCGTGACCGGCGGCTGGTTGATCCCCAGCACGCAGCTGGATTCGCAGGGCGCCGGGCAGGCGCGGCCGGTGAACTCCGGGAAGTTGTTGGTGGCATGCAGTCGCTCGCTCGCCTCGCGCCAGTCATCGCGGTAGACCAGGTCGTTCCATTCCGGGATCAGGTTGCCCAGCGGACATCCCTGATGGCAGAACGGGATGCCGCAGTTCATGCAGCGGCCCGCCTGCCGGGAGACGACGTCCAGGGTGCCCTGCTCCCGGGCCTCGTACACCTCGCGCCAGTCCATCAGCCGCAGCGGGACCGGCCGGCGGGCCGGCAGCTCCCGGTCGCGGTCGCGCAGGAATCCTCGGGGATCAGCCATGAGTGGCCTCCATGATCTCGTTCCAGACGTGGTTCGCATCGGGGTCATCGCCCCGGGTCGCCGCCTCCTCGCGGAGGGCCGTGATGGTGAGGAAGGCGCGCGGCGCGATCTCGGTGAGTCGCTCCCACAGCTCCTCCTGGTCGGCCAGCAGCGCGGCGGCCCGGTCGGAGCCCGTGCGGGCGGTGTGGTCAGCCATCGCCTCGAGCACGAAGTCCCGGTGCTCGTCCCGGACCGGTGTCACCGCGAACCCGGCGGCGTCGGCCGGATTCAGCCGGGACGGGTCCAGATCGAGCACGAACAGGGTGCCGCCGCTCATGCCGGCACCGAGATTGCGGCCCGTCGGTCCCAGCACGAGCACGGCGCCGCCGGTCATGTACTCCGCGCCGTGGTCGCCGATGCCCTCGACCACCAGGGTGGCTCCGGAGTTGCGCACCCCGAACCGCTCCCCTGCCGCCCCGGCCAGCAGCAGGCGACCGCTGGTCGCGCCGTAGGCGCAGGTGTTGCCGGCGATCGGGGCCGAGGTCAGGGAGGGCGCGGTGCCGGCGCCGTGGCCGACGGCGATGATGCCGCCGGAGAGGCCCTTGCCGACGTAGTCGTTGGCGTCCCCCGTCAGGTGCATGCTGATCCCGCGCGGCAGGAACGCGCCGAAGGACTGCCCGCCGGTGCCCTCGAGGTCCAGCACGATCGCGTCCTCGGCCAGGCCGTCGCCGCCGTGGCGGCGCGTCACCTCGTGACCGAGCAGGGTGCCGGCGCTGCGCTGGGTGTTGCGAAGCGTGTCGCGCAGCTGCACCCTCTCGGCGGTGCCC
>JAKDUN010000298.1 GCA_030457675.1 Brachybacterium sp.
CCCCCGCGCCCCCCCCCCCCCCCGGGGCCGGGGGGCGGGCCCCCCCCGCTGGGCGCCCCCCCCCCCGGGGGGGGGGGCCGCACCGGTATCATCGCCGAGGACCCAGCGCGGAAGGACCGACATGACCCAGACGTTCACGTCACCGATTCCTGTTCTCCCCCAGCCAGAGGACGGGCGTCGCGTCCTTCTGAAGCTCTCCGGGGAGGCCTTCGGCGGAGGCGCCGTCGGCGTCGACCCCGATGTCGTCTCCCGGGTCGCGGGAGAGATCGCCGAGGGCGTGGCCCAGGGCGTCGAGTGCGCCATCGTCGTCGGCGGCGGCAACTTCTTCCGCGGTGCAGAGCTCTCCCAGCGCGGCATGGACCGCCGCCGTGCCGACTACATGGGCATGCTCGGCACCGTCATGAACTGCCTCGCACTGCAGGACTTCCTCGAGCAGCGCGGTGTCTCCACCCGTGTGCAGACCGCCATCGAGATGGGTCAGGTCGCCGAGCCCTACATCCCGTTGCGTGCCGTGCGGCATCTGGAGAAGGGCCGCGTGGTCATCTTCGGTGCCGGGGCCGGCATGCCGTACTTCTCCACCGACACGGTCGCCGTCCAGCGCGCCCTGGAGATCGGCTGCGAGGAGGTGCTGATGGCCAAGAACGGCGTCGACGGCGTCTATGACTCCGACCCCCGCGCCAACCCGGACGCGCAGAAGCTCGACCATGTCACGTACAGCGACGCCCTCCAGCGCGGTCTGAAGGTCGTCGACTCCACCGCCTTCAGCCTGTGCATGGACAATGCCCAGCAAATGATGGTGTTCGGTCTCGACGCGCCCGGCAACATCACGCGCGCCCTGCGCGGCGACCGCATCGGCACCGTCGTCACCAAGTGACCCGGCCCGGCGGGCCGCCATCCTGCCGGGAACCCTTGAGCACCCCGATCCCGCCTGCCGTCCTTGACGGTGCGGGACAATGGACCACGAACACCTACCGAGAACTGAGGAGCATCCCGTGAGCGACGACACCCCGAGCATCCTGAAGGACGCGGAGTCCAAGATGAAGAAGTCCGTGGAGGTCACCAAGGACGAGTTCACCGCAATCCGCACCGGCCGCGCGAACGCCGCGATGTTCCAGGGCATCACCGTCGAGTACTACGGTGCCCCCACCCCGCTGAACCAGCTGGCCTCCCTGCAGTTCCCCGAGGCCCGCACGGTCGTGGTCACGCCCTACGACAAGTCCGCGATGTCCAGCGTCGAGAATGCTCTGCGCGGCTCGGATCTGGGTGTGAATCCCACGAACAACGGCGACACCCTGCGCGTGGTGCTGCCGGCGCTGACCGAGGACCGCCGCAAGGAGTACATCAAGCTCGCACGGACCAAGGCCGAGGACGGTCATGTCTCCGTGCGCGGCTCCCGCGGCGTTGCGAAGAAGGCGATCGAGAAGCTGGTCAAGGACAAGGAGATCGGCGAGGACGAGGGCAACCGAGCGGAGAAGGAGCTCGAGGCGCTGACGAAGAAGTACAACGAGCTGATCGACGAGGCGCTCGGGCTCAAGGAGACCGAGCTCGAGACCATCTGAGCCGCAGCACAGGAGCGCAGAACCCTGCACCGCAGATCACGACCCGGCAGATCCTCAGCGTGAGCGCCGACCCGGTGCCCGCCGTGCCGACCGCCTCGAGCTCGCTCGAGGCGGCCGCTGGCGAGCCCGGGGCCGATCCCGAGCACGCCAAGCGCCGCGGTGCGGGCCGTAATCTGCCCGCCGCGATCGCGGTCGGGGCGGGTCTGGCCGCAGTGCTGTTCGTGGCGCTGTTCGTGGTGCCGCAGGCCTTCGCGGTGCTTGCCGCCATCGCGATGGTCATCGCGGTGCTCGAGGTGACGCGGGCCCTGGCCCAGGGCGGCCTGCAGCTGCCGCAGATCCCGTTGTTGGTCGGCGTGATCGGGATGGTGGTCTCCACCGTCGTGTTCGGCGCCGAGGGGCTGCTGGTGGCCACCGCCGCCGCCGTCTGCGTGCTCATCCTGTGGCGGGTCAGCGAGTCCATGGGGCTCAGCGCGCTGCGCGATGTGGCCGGGGGCGTGTTCGCCCTGGCCTGGATCCCGTTCCTGGGCTGCTTCCTGCTGCTGCTGTTCGCCCGGGAGCAGGGCCAGATGCTGGTGCTGTTGGCCATCCTCGGACCGGTCGGCAACGACATCGGCGGCTATGTCGCCGGGGTGCTGTTCGGAAAGCATCCGATGGCGCCGCGGATCAGCCCGAAGAAGAGCTGGGAGGGCTTCACCGGTTCTTTGCTCCTGGGCACCGCCGGGGTCACCGCGGTCGGCACCCTCGCCCTGGGCCTGCCCTGGTGGACTGGAGCCGCGATCGGCGTGGTGCTGGTGCTCGTCTCCACCGGTGGGGACCTCTCGCAGTCCCTGCTCAAACGTGATCTCGATATCAAGGACATGGGGCACCTGCTGCCCGGCCACGGGGGAGTGCTGGACCGGGTCGATTCCATCCTGCTCGCCGCCCCCACCACCTACGTCATGCTGGAGGTACTGCTGCCATGAACACCCCCGAGGAACCGACCGGTCGTCCCGGCACCACCACCCCGGTCGCCCTGTCGACCAACCCCGATCTCTCCCGTGAGGCGGTGCCCGGGGAGAAGGTCGCCCTGGCTCCCGGCCAGCTGCAGATGCGCCCCTCCCGTCGAGGCAAGCCGCCGGTGCACCTGGCCGATCTCACCCTCGCCGAACGGAAGGCCGCGGTCGAGGAGATGGGACTGCCGGGATTCCGTGCCAAGCAGCTCTCGGTGCACTACTTCGAGCACTTCACCACCGAGCCGGACGACCTCACGGACCTGCCCAAGGACCGCCGCGACGAGCTGGTCTCGACGTTCTTCCCGCCGCTGCTGAAGCAGGTCTCCCGCCAGTCCGCCGACCACGGCGCCACCCAGAAGTTCCTCTGGCAGCTGTTCGACGGCCCGATGGTCGAGTCGGTGCTGATGCGCTACAGCGACCGCAACACGCTGTGCATCTCCTCCGAGGCGGGATGCGGTATGAACTGCCCCTTCTGCGCCACCGGCCAGATGGGCCTGACCCGCAACCTCTCGGCCGCCGAGATCCTCGAGCAGGTGCGCATCGCCAACCGGATGCTCGCCAGCGGCGAGCTGCCCGGCGGGACCGGCCGGGTCAACAACATCGTCTTCATGGGGATGGGGGAGCCGCTGGCGAACTACCGCCCGGTGGCGACCGTGTGCAGGCGCCTGAATGCGCCGGCCCCGGAGGGCTTCGGCATGGGCGCCCGGCACATCACCGTCTCCACGGTGGGCCTGGCCCCGGCGGTCCGCAAGCTCACTGCGGAGAAGATCCCGCTCACCCTCGCGGTCTCGTTGCATGCGCCCGACGACGCGCTGCGCAATGAGCTGGTGCCGATCAACACCCGCTTCGACGTGGACGACATCCTCGATGCCGCCTGGGAGTACTTCGAGACCACCGGGCGCAGGGTCAGCATCGAGTACGCGCTGATCCGCGACATCAACGACCAGCAGCACCGGGCCCAGCTGCTGGCCGACCGGCTGATCGCCAAGGGCGGCGCCCACTGGATCCACGTCAACCCCATCCCGTTGAACCCGGTCAAGGGCTCGAAGTGGACAGCGTCGGACCCCCGCGTCGAGAAGATCTTCGTGGAGACCCTGCGGGACAACGGCATCTCCGCGACGATCCGCGACACCCGCGGCTCCGACATCGATGGCGCCTGCGGCCAGCTCGCCGCGGAGGTCATCGAGACCGATACCCACCGGGAGGACCGGGAAGCACGGGTCGCCCGCGTCGAGGCCATCGCCGGAGCCATCGACTGAGCGCGACGCAGTCTGAGCCCGATGCAGTCTGAGCCGGATGCAGACTGAGCCCGATGCAGTCCGAGTCCTGCACCGGTCGAGCCCGACGCGGTCTCCACATGCCCCGCACG
>JAKDUN010000299.1 GCA_030457675.1 Brachybacterium sp.
GGACGTGCTCGGGGGCGCGTTCGAGTTCGGCGAAGGGGGCCAGGGCGGTGCGGGTCAGCCCCAGGGTCTCGGGCAGGCCCAGCGACAGGTTCAGGGACTGGATCGCCGCTCCGGCGGTGCCCTTGACCAGGTTGTCCAGGGCTGAGATCACCGTGGCCTGGCCGCTGCGGCGGTCCACCGCGGCGCCGATGCGGAGCGTGTTCGCGCCGGTCACCTCGCCCGTGGAGGGGAAGACTCCCTCGGGCAGGACGGTCACGAAATGCTCCTCGGCGTAGTCGGCCTGCAGGGCGGCCAGGAGATCGGCGGTGGTGGTGCCCTCCGGAACGGGGGCGGTGCACACGGCGAGGATGCCGCGACTCATCGGCACCAGCACGGGGGTGAAGGCGAGGCGCTGGTCGTCCTTCCCGGTGGTACGGCGCAGGTTCTGCAGCACCTCGGGGACGTGGCGGTGGCTGCCGCCCACGGCGTACGGGGAGGCGCTGCCGTGGGCCTCGCTGAACATCAGGTGCTGCTTGGCGGCGCGACCGGCGCCGGAGTAGCCGACCTGGAGCACGGCGCTGAGCTGTGCGGCGTCCAGGAGTCCGGCCCGCAGCAAGGGCGCGAGCGCGAGGGAGACAGCGGTGGCGTTACAGCCGGGCACGGCGATCTCGCGGGCGCCGATCAGCTCATCGCGCTGACGGGTGCCATCGGCCAGCGGCAGCTCGGGCATGCCGTAGGTCCAGGTGCCCGAGTGCTCGCTGCCGTAGTAGTCGGCCCAGTCCGTGGCACTCTCGAGCCGGTGATCGGCCCCGAGATCCAGAACCAGGACATCCGGGTCCTCGGCCCGCAGCGCGGCGGCGATCTGCCCGGACTGTCCGTGGGGCAGGGCGAGCACGACCACGTCATGGCCGCGCAGGGTGTCCACGCTCGTCTCTGCCAGCACCGGATCGTGGCCGAGGTCGATGTGCGGGGCGACCTCGGACAGGCGCTTCCCGGCGCTCGAGTGCGCGGTCACGGTCGCGACCTCGACACCCGGATGCCCGGCGAGCAGCCGCAGAGTCTCTCCCCCGGCATAGCCGGAGGCGCCCACGATCGCCACCCTGGGTCGCTGTGCGCCGCTGCCTGCAGGGTCGCCTGCACGTGAGGTGGCGGGCATGGGGTCACCGGTCATGGAGGACATGCCGGAAGTATATACATTCGATTGCATGAACAGCCACCTGGAGTCCACGGAGTGACCAGTCCCGCGCGGCGGCGGCACGGCAGGTCCCGCCAGCCCTGCGCGGCGACGGCGCGGCAGGTCCCGCGCGGCGGCACAGAACGAGTGCGACCCACAGCACGTCTCCGGAGCGCGGAGTGGTGCCGTGGATCGCACTGGATCAGCAGGAACTCAGCACTGGATCAGCGAGAACTCAGCACTGGACCAGCGGGAGCTCAGCATTGGACGAGCGGGAACTCGGGCAGGAGCGTGCGAACGCCTCCGGCACGAGCCCTCCGCTCACGCGCTCACGCGCGCAGCACGCCTCCGACCGCGGTCTCCACCGCGGCGATGCAGCGCCTGCGGGCCCCACCGATCTGCTCCGCCGTGAGGGTTCCCTCGGTGGAGCGCAGCCGCACCGCGAAGGCGAGGGACTTCTTCCCCTCGCCGATCTGCTCGCCGGTGAAGACGTCGAAGAGGTGGACGTCCTCGGCGAGGTCGCCGATGCCCACCATGATCGCCGCCTCGACGGCCGCGGCCGGGACGTCCTGGTCGACCACGAAGGCGAAGTCCTCCTTGGCCACCGGGTAGGTCGGGACCGGGGCGGCGGCGACCACGGCCGGGGCCGCGGCGATGAGTGCCTCGAGGTCGAGCTCGAGGGCACTGGTGCGCGCGGGCAGACCGAACTCCTTGACGACTGCGGGGTGCAGCTCACCGGCGTGGCCGATGACCGTGCTGGTCCCGTCGGCCGCGAGGGCGCGCAGCTCCCCGGCGCGGCCGGGGTGGAAGGGGGCCTGCTCGACCTGGCGCACCTCGAGCCGGGCACCGACGGCCGCGGCCGCCCGACGGGCCAGGTCGAAGGCATCGACCCAGCCCCAGGGGGCGACCTCTCCCTGCCAGGAGTCCGGGCCCGAGGCACCGCCGACCACCGCACCGAGGCTGCGGGTCTGGAGCGGGAGGGCGGCGAGGATCTCCTCGAGCTCGGCGTCGCTGGGACGCTGCGCCATCGCGGGCACGGGGGCGCGGGATCCCGCACCGCGCGAGAGCGAGGTGGTGCCGAGCTGGAAGATCGCCACCGACTCCTCGCCGCGGCCCAGGTTCCGCCGCGCGACGGGCAGCAGGGTCTGCAGCAGCGAGCTGCGCAGCAGCGGCTCGTCATCGGCCAGCGGGTTCAGCAGGCGCACGGCGTCGCGACGGGGATCGCCGGTCTCGTAGCGCAGAGCATCGAAGATGCCCTCGCCCACGAAGGGGTGGGAGGTGACCTCGACCAGACCGGCCTCGGCCCACGCCCGGTTCGCGTCGCGACGGGCGCGCTGAGCGCGGGTGAGGCCGCGGCCACCGGGGGCGGTGGGCAGGATCGACGGGATCGCCTCATAGCCGACCAGGCGGGCGATCTCCTCGACCAGGTCCTCGCGGATCGCGAGGTCCGGGCGCCAGGACGGCGGGGTGACGGCGAGAGCGCCCTCGGCCCCCTCCTCGATGCGGCAGCCGATCATCTCGAGGCTGCCGCGCACCTGCTGGGAGGTGTAGTCGATGCCGACCACGCGCTCGGCGTCCCCGAGCGGGAGCGAGATCGCCGCGGCGGCCGCCGGAGCGGCGCCCTCATCGGTGACGGAAGCGGCGATCTCGCCCCCGCCGAACTCCACGATCAGCTGGGCGGCGCGGTAGGCGGCCACCCGCGGCAGCTGCGGGTCCACGCCGCGCTCGAAGCGCTTGGAGGCCTCCGAGGGCAGACGATGGCGACGCGCGGTACGGGCCACCGAGATCGGGGAGAAGGTCGCCGCCTCGAGCACGATGTTCGAGGTCGCGGGCGAGACCTCGGTGGACTCGCCGCCCATCACCCCGGCGAGGCCGAGGATGCGCGCGCCCTCGCCGCCGTCGCTGTCGGTGATCAGCAGATCCTCGGCGTCGAGCGTGCGGGTGACGTCGTCGAGGGTCGTGAGCTTCTCTCCCGGGCGGGCGCGGCGCACCACGATCGGTGCGGTCAGCGCGTCCGCGTCGTAGGCGTGCAACGGCTGGCCGAGGTCGAGCATCACGTAGTTGGTGACGTCGACGATCAGCGAGATCGGGCGCATGCCCGCCAGGGTGAGCCGGCGGGCCATCCAGCGCGGGGTCCGCGCGGCGGGATCCACGCCGCGCACCTCGAGGGCCACGAAGCGCGAGCAGCCCTGGACATCGTCCAGCGGCGCCTCGTCACGCAGCAGCACGGCCACGCCCTCGCCGCTCGCCTGCGGGATCTCGACGGAACCGCTCGGGTCCGTGTAGTCCGCACCGGTGGCATGGGAGTACTCACGGGCCACGCCCCGCATCGAGAAGCAGTAGCCGCGATCCGGGGTCACGTTGATCTCGACGACCTCGTCCGCGAGACCCAGCAGCGCGATCGCATCGTCCCCGGGTTCTGCGGTCAGGCCCTCGGCGTGCCCGCGGCCCAGCACGATGATGCCGTCCTCGCCGGAGGGGTCCTCGCCCAGGCCGAGCTCGTCGCCGGAGCAGATCATGCCGTCGGAGGTGTGGCCGTAGGTCTTGCGGGCGGCGATCGCGAAGTCGCCGGGCAGCACGGTGCCGGGCAGGGAGACCACCACCAGGTCGCCCTCCACGAAGTTGTGCGCGCCGCAGATGATGCCGCGACTGGGTCGCTCCGGCCCGGGCTGGGGATCCTCCGGGGCGTCGGAGTCCTCGTTGTGCTCGGGGCCGACGTCCACGCGCACCCAGTTGATGGTCTTGCCGTTCTTCTG
>JAKDUN010000300.1 GCA_030457675.1 Brachybacterium sp.
GCATCGCCTCGGACAGTTCGATACCGGACACCTCGACCCCCGCCTCCCGCAGCGGTACGTCTGGCCCTCCGAGCTCGATCTCATGGCGCAGCTGGCCGGCTTCACCCTCGAGAGCCGCTGGGCGGACTGGGACTGCTCGGAGTTCACAGGGGCCTCGAGAAGCCATGTCAGCGTCTACCGCTTCCCTACACTTGTCCGGTGACCTCCATCGACACCTCGCCCACCGATCCCGCACTGACCCGAACCGCGCTGACCCGTACCGCGCTGACCCTCGAGGACGCGTCCGCCCTCACCGCGCTGCTGAATCGCATCGATGCGGCCGATCAGCTCGGTGAGCCCGCAGAGGAGCCCAGCATCCGGGAGCTGCTCACCATGCCGGGTCTGGACCTGGAGCGCGACACCGTCGCCGTCCGCGCGGACGAGCAGATCACCGGCTTCACCGTCGTCGACGTCCACACCTCCTTGGACCGTGATGGCCGGGTGCGATGCCAGCTGATGGGCGGCGTCGATCCTGCCCACCGCCGTCAGGGCGTGGGCGCCGAGCTGCTCGACTGGGCCGAGGAGCGCGCCGCGCAGCTCGCCGCCGAACGCCACCCCGCAGAGTCCGACGCCATCTTCCGTGTCTCCGGCGGCCGCGACCCGGACGTGGACGCCCGGGAGGATGCCCCGCTGACCGGCGGCGCCGATGTGCGCCCGCTGCTGGAGGCGCGGGGCTACCGTCGGGCGCGCAGCTGGCTGGTGATGAACCGGGAGCTGCCCGGCGCGCCGCTGCCGGAGATCGAGCGCGATCAGGTGCGGGTGATCGCCCCCGCGGCCGACGATGCCGAGGCGACCCGTCTCGCCCACCTCGCCGCCTTCGCTGATCACTGGGGCTCGGCCCCCGTCTCCCCGGAGCGCTGGAGCATCTGGTGGTCCTCCCACACCGCCCGGCGCGAGCTCTCCAGCATCGCGCTCGCCGCCGACGGCACCGTGCTCGCCTATGTCATCGCCGCGGAGGACAAGCCCGGCGTGCTGCACATCGCGCTCGTCGGCACCCGCCCCGAGGCTCGTGGGAAGGGCCTGGCCCGTGCGGTCATCGCGCGCTCCCTCGCCGCGGCCGCCGAGGCGGGATACGCGACGGCCGAGCTCGAGGTCGACGCCGAGTCGCTCACCGGGGCGACGCGGCTGTACGACGCGCTCGGCTTCGGTCGCGACGCCGTCTACGCCACCTTCGAGAAGCCCGTCGGCCGACTGGTCTGAGGAGCGTGCGATGAGAGCCGTGCATTTCGACGCCTTCGGAGAACGGCCGGCCCTGGGCGAGCTCCCCGCACCCGCCTGCCCGCCCCGCGGCGCGATCATCACCGTGCACGCCACCGGGGTGTGCCGCAGCGACTGGCATGCCTGGCAGGGCCACGACGACGCCGTGCAGCTGCCGCACATCCCCGGCCACGAGTTCGCGGGCGTCGTCGCCGAGATCGGCGAGGAGGTCACGGGCTTCGCTGTGGGGGACCGGGTCACCGCCCCGTTCATCCTCGCCTGCGGCCGCTGCGCGCAGTGCCTCGCCGGCGCCCCGCAGGTGTGCCCCGAGCAGCGTCAGCCCGGCTTCGACCTGCCCGGCGCCTGGGCCGAGCAGGTGAAGGTCATCGAGGCCGACCACAACCTCGTCGCCCTCCCGGACGGCATCGACATGACCCTCGCCGCCGGGCTCGGCTGCCGGGTGGGCACAGCCCATCACGCTGTCCGCGCACAGGCCGCGGTGCGGCCCGGCGAGAAGGTGGCCGTGTTCGGCTGCGGAGGGCTGGGCCTGGCCTGCGTGATGATCGCGCTCGCCGCCGACGCCGAGGTGCTCGCGGTCGACGTCTCGCCGGCGGCGCTGGCCGCCGCCGAGGCGCTCGGCGCAACGGCCCTGCCCTCCTCGCCGGACATCGTCGAACGGGTGCGGGAGGCGACCGGTGGCGGCGCGCACGTCAGCCTCGACGCACTGGGCTCGGCGGCGACCGCGCGCGCCGCGATCGCCTCGCTGCGGCCCCGCGGCCGGCACGTGCAGGTGGGACTGCTGCTGGGGGAGGACGCCGACCCGTCCCTGCCCATGGGGCACGTGATCGCGCAGGAGCTGGCGATCCTCGGCAGCCACGGCGTGGCCGTTGCCGAGTACGCCGAGCTGCTCGCCGATGTGGCCAGCGGACGGCTGGATCTGGCGGGAACCGTCGGCCGCGTGATCGACGCCGCGGACCTGCCCGCCGCGATGACCGCGATGGACCAGGCGCCCACCAGCGCCGGGATGACCGTGGCCCGGTGGGTCTGACCGCCGGCGTGGTCTGCTCGGCCCCGCGCGCTGTGGAAGCATTGAGGCCATGAGCATCACTGCAGCGGCCGACGGCTCCGCCCTCGGCAACCCCGGTCCGGCCGGCTGGGCCTGGTACATCGACGAGAACACCTGGCGCGCGGGCGGCTGGCCCCACGGCACCAACAACATGGGCGAGCTCAAAGCGGTGCTCGACCTGCTCGAGGCCACCGCAGTCGATGCCGACCAGCATCTGCACATCCTCTGCGACAGTCAGTACGTCATCAACTCGGTGACGAAGTGGATGCCGGGCTGGAAGCGCAAGGGCTGGCGCAAGAAGGACGGCAAGCCGGTGATGAACGTCGAGCTGCTCAAGGACATCGACCGCGCGCTCGCCGGGCGCAGCGTCGAGTTCGAATGGGTCAAGGGCCACTCCGGGCATGCCATGAACGAGGCCGCGGACTCCCGTGCGAACGCCGCCGCGACCGCCTTCTCCACGAAGCAGGACCCCCAGGTCGGGCCCGGATACCGCGGCAGCGGGGGAGCGTCCGCCGCTCCCGCATCGGCCGCCGCTCCCGAACCCGCGGGTCCCGGCGCCGCCTCTGCCGCTGACCGTGCTTCTGCATCCTCTGCCCCTGCTGCCGTCACCGACGCGCCGGCCGATGACCTCTTCAGCCTCTTCGACCAGACTCCCTCGGCGCCCGCCGCGAGCTGCTCCACCGCCGTCGAGGAGACCGCACTGGTGGCCGACGCCCCGGGTGCGACCGATTTCGAGCAGATCACCGCGCGGGAGCAGGCGCTGCTCGGCGACCGTCTGCGCGCGGATCCACCGAGCGCCGCCGAGCTGCTGCACTCGTCGTTCACCGAGGTCGGCGCGAGCGGGCGACGCTTCGACCGCGAGGAGATCCTCGCGCACCTCGCTCCGCTGGGGGATGTCGAGGCCGAGGAGTTCATCGCCGACGAGATCGCCCCCGGGGCGGTGCTGCTGCAGTACACGACTCACGAGCCGCGCGGCACCGTGCACCGAAGCTCCCTGTGGGTGCAGGAGAAGGGGCGCTGGCTGCTGCGCCACCACCAGGGGACGTCGCTCGGCAGCTACTGAGCAGGTTCCATCCCCGGTGGTTCGGGGCCTCCGTGGTCCTCCTCCTCGGGCGGAGGATCGGGCCACGGGGTGATCAGCGGGGGAGTGGGTGAGGTGCCCACGGCTCCGTGCGGGCTGGCCCAGATCCAGGCGCCCGGTGGCGCCGAGGGATCAGAGAGCGTCTCCTCGGAGGGGCCCGTTTCCGTCCCGGTGAGGGCATCAGGACGGTCGGTGCTGGTCTGGGAGCGGCTCAACGGGCTCAGGATCCACAGACCGTGCTCCTTGAGGAAGTTGCAGCGCGCGCACAGCCCTTGGCCGTTCGCAAAGCTGGTAGCGCCGCCACGGTGGTGGGAGACGACGTGGTCACTGTGGCGGATCTTCGCGTTGCACCAGGGAGTGCGACAGGTGGTGTCGCGCCAGCGGATCATCCGGGCGAGGCCTGCGGGGAAGGCTCGGGCCCGAGATTCCATCGCGATCAGATCGCCGGTGCGCGGACTGCGGTACAGCCGACGGAAGAAGGCCGAGATCACTTC
>JAKDUN010000301.1 GCA_030457675.1 Brachybacterium sp.
GGCCGGACGGGGTGGGGGAGTGCGCTGGAGAGGTCATGAGGTTCCTTCGAGGTCAGCGATGCGCGGCGTGTCCGAGGCGCATCGGGATCAGTCTCGCACAAGTCGTTAGCCTGGCGAGAGATAAGCCGGGGAGTTGATCCTGGGTAAGCTCAGGGGCATGAGCTCGTCGCCCCGCGGCGAGGACGGCCGCGATCAGCCCGCCTCTCCTCCGCCCCTGTTCAGCATCGATTCCAGTGATCCGCGAGGGGAGCTGATCGATCGCCACGGCCTGAGCGAGCGGGACATCGCCCAGATCGATGCGCTGATGGCCGCCCTGGCCGGGCTCCGGACCGCCGAGCAAGAGCTCACCGACGCCTCCCTGCGGTACATGCAGCTGGGGCAGACGGACATGCGCGCGCTGCACTTCCTCATCGTCTGCGAGAACACCGGCACTCCCGCCACTCCGGGGGCCATCGCTCAGGCTCTGGGGATCTCGAGCGCCTCGACGACGAAGCTTCTGGACCGACTCGAAGGTGCCGGTCACCTCCGGCGCGCCCGGCACCCCCGTGACCGTCGCGCCCTGGTGATCAGCATCGAACCCTCCACCCGCAGCGAGGCGATGCGCACCGTGGGGGCGACCCAGGCCCGCCGGGTGGAGGCGGCCCGACGCCTCCGCCCCGCCGAGCGCGAGATCGTGACCGGCTTCCTCGAGGACATGTCCGCACGGATCTCTGCGGACGGGGTGGACTGGGGCTCTGACGAGGACGCCGGAGACCGGGGCTGACAGACCCCGACCTACCGACCGGTCGGGTCAATGACCTGCGCGGGAGAAATCCCGGAGTGTCGCCAGGACCGGGTGCTTGACGGGGTGAGCACCCCCGGGTGAGAGTTCGATCACCGGCACACACTTGCCAGACGGGGTGATCTTCGCTATGCGGCCGGGCATGGCGAGCGAGGTCGCCCTGCACCGTGAAGGAGGTCCCTCATGGACACCACCGTTTTCGAGCAGCACGAGTCCGAGATCCGCGGCTACTGCCGTGCGTATCCCACGGTGTTCGCCTCCGCCTCCAATGCGCGCCAGGTCGATGAGGACGGCACCAGCTTCATCGACTTCTTCGCCGGGGCCGGCGTGCTGAACTTCGGGCACAACAACCCGACGATGAAGCAGGCGCTGATCGACTTCATCCAGGCGGACGGCGTGGCCCACAGCCTGGACACGTACACGACCACGAAGCGTGACTTCATCGCCCGCTTCCACGAGGTGATCCTTGCCCCGCGCGGCATGGACCACAAGATGCAGTTCATGGGCCCCACCGGCTCCAACGCGGTCGAGGCGGCGCTGAAGCTGGCCCGCCTGGCCACCGGACGGCGAGAGGTCGTCGCCTTCAGCCACGGCTTCCACGGGATGACCCTCGGCTCCCTCGCGGCGACCGCGAACCAGGCCTTCCGCCAGTGGGCCGGCGTGCCGTTGAACGATGTGGTGCGTCTGCCCTTCGAGACCGCTCCCGGCGGCCGCACCGGGATCGCCGAGTACGCCGCTGCCCTGCGCGATCCCTCCAGCGGGGTCACCCCTCCTGCGGCCTTCCTCGTCGAGCCGGTCCAGGCCGAGGGCGGCGTCAACGTGGCCAGCCGTGAGTGGCTGCACGAGATCCAGGATCTCGCCCGCGAGGTCGGCGCGCTGTTCATCATCGATGACATCCAGGCCGCCGTCGGCCGCACCGGCGGGTACTTCTCCTTCGACGGGATGGACCTGGATCCGGACATCATCGCCCTGGCCAAGGGGCTCGGCGGTTTCGGCACCCCGATCGCGATGACGCTGAACAAGCCGGAGGTCGATGCCCACTGGTCTCCCGGCGCCCACACGGGCACCTTCCGCGGGCAGGGGCTGTCCTTCGTGGCGGGCACCGTCGCGCTGGACTACTTCACCGATCAGTCGTTCCTCGCCGACGTGCTCGCCAAGGGTGAGCAGATGCGCGAGAAGCTCATCGCCATCGCCGCCGCCCATCCCGACCGGGAGTGGGAGGTCCGTGGTCGGGGCATGATGCAGGCCCTGGACACCGGGGACGGTGCCTTCGCCAAGCGGGTCCAGCAGGAGTGCTTCGACCGGGGCCTGCTGATCGGCCCGTGCGGGAGCGGGGGTCGGGTGATCAAGCTGATTCCGCCGCTGACGATCCCCGAGGGCGATCTGGAGCAGGGCCTGACCCTGCTGGAGCAGGCCGTCGACGCTGCGGCGAAGGCTCTCTGATGCGTCGCCGGTCCGATATGACCTTCGCGCCCGAGGAGTACGAGCGGAGGGTCGCGGAGCTGCGGGAGCGGATGGCGGAGCGGGAGCTGGACGCGGTGATCATCACTGATCCCGAGAACCTGATGTACCTCACGGACTATCAGACCACCGGGTACTCCTATTTCCAGGCGCTGGTCGTGCCGCTGGCGGCCAACTCGGTGATGATCACCCGTGCGCTCGAGGAGTCCAATGTGGTCGCTCGGACCTGGGTGGAGCACTCCCGGCCGTATCCCGACGACGGCGACGCGATCCTCGAGCTGGTCAGCACCCTGCGCGACCTGAGGCTGGGGGACTCCCGGGTGGGCTATGAGCGCAACAGCTACTACTTCCCCGCCTACCAGCAGGACCGCTTCCACGACGCCTTCGGCGAGGGCCTGGTGGACTGCTTCGGCATCGTCGAGGAGGGGCGGGTCCGCAAATCCCCTGCCGAGATCGAGGTGATGCAACTGGCCGCCTATGCCGGCGAGGCCGGCATGGCCGCCGGTCTGAGCGCGGCGATGGCCGGGGCGACCGAGAACGACGTGGCCGCCGCCATCACCTCGGCGATGTTCCGGGCGGGCGGCGAGTTCCCGGCGGTGGTGCCGTACGTTGCCTCCGGGCCGCGCTCGATGGTCGGCCACTCCACCTGGGAGGGCCGGATGATCCGCCCCGGTGAGCACGTGTTCCTCGAGGTCGGCGGATGCTACCGCCGCTACCACACGGCGATGATGCGCACCGCTGTCAACGGAGCGCTCTCGGATTCGATGCACTCCGCGCAGGAGCTGATGAAGCAGACGCTCGCCGAGCTGCGGGCGCTGATGAAGCCGGGGGTGACCATCTCCGAGATCGCGCAGCTGACCCGCTCCCGCATCGAGAGCAACGACGTGGGGGCGAAGCTGGTCACCCGCGCCGGCTACTCCATCGGGATCGCCTTCCCACCGTCCTGGGACGAGGGCTACATCGTCTCCCTGCTGGAGGGCGACGACCGCCCGCTCGAGGAGGGGATGACCTTCCACCTGCTGCCGTGGATGTGGGGGGTGGACGGGGACAAGACCGTCGGCATCTCCGACACCGTCCACGTCACCAAGGACGGCTGCGCGTCGTTCTTCACCCTGCCGGAGGACTTCACCGTCCACGCGAGCTCTGCCCGGTCGTTCCCCGCCGGCGCCGTCCTCACGCCGCGCTTCTGAGAGGAGCAGCACCCGATGACCACACTGACTGCCATCGATCCCACCACCGGACGCATCGTGCGCGAGGTGCCCGCCGCGACCCCGGCGGAGATCACCGAGATCATCGATCGCTCCCAGACCGCCTATGCCACCTGGAAGGACACCACCCTCGCCGAACGCGCGGAGGTGCTGCGCCGGGTCGGCACCTATCTGCGCGAGCACACCGAGGAGCTCGCGCCGCTGATGACCGAGGAGATGGGCAAGCCCATCGGGGAGGCCCGCGGCGAGGTCGCGAAGTCGGCGTGGGCCGCCGAGCACTACGCCGAGTTCGGTCCCGAGTACCTCGCCGAGGAGCATCTCGCCTCGGATGCGACCTCCTCCTACGTGCAGTACCTGCCGCTGGGCCCGGTGCTGGGGATCCTGCCCTGGAACGCCCCGTTCTGGGTCGCCTTCCGCTTCTGCGC
>JAKDUN010000302.1 GCA_030457675.1 Brachybacterium sp.
GCCATCCGCGGCGGGCCACCCCGGCCCGTCGTCCGCGGCGGGCCATGCGATCTGCCGTCCCGGCAGGTCCACGCGGCCTGCTGTTCCCAGCAGCCCTGCCCGCAGGATTGCCCGAAGCCCGCAACCGTGAAGGAACTCGTCTCATGAGCCTGGTCGTCCAGAAATTCGGAGGATCCTCCGTCGCTGACGCCGACTCCATCAAGCGCGTCGCGAAGCGCATCGCCCTCTACGCGGAGGCCGGCCACAAGGTGGTCGTCGTGGTCTCCGCGATGGGCGACACCACCGATGATCTGATCGACCTCGCCGAGCAGGTGACCCCGAACCCGCCG
The DNA here is from genome assembly GCA_030457675.1 of Brachybacterium sp. Classification (GTDB taxonomy): domain Bacteria; phylum Actinomycetota; class Actinomycetes; order Actinomycetales; family Dermabacteraceae; genus Brachybacterium. The sequence continues at coordinate 330 of JAKDUN010000302.1, forward strand.
CCGCGGGAGATGGACATGCTGATCACGGCCGGTGAGCGGATCTCGATGGCAGTGCTGTCGATGGCGCTGAACGAGGCCGGTGCGACTGCGCGTGCCTACACCGGTTCGCAGGCCGGCCTGATCACCGACAGCGATCACGGCAACGCCCAGATCCGCGATGTCACCCCGGGCCGTATCCAGGAGGCCGTGGACGAGGGCGCCATCGCTATCGTCGCCGGCTTCCAGGGCGTCTCCCACGACTCCAAGGAGATCACCACCCTGGGTCGCGGCGGCTCGGACGTGACCGCGGTGGCGCTGGCCGCCGCCCTGGATGCTGACGTCTGCGAGATCTACTCCGACGTCGACGGCGTGTTCACCGCCGATCCCCGGATCGCCTCCGCGGCCCGTCGAGTGCCGCTGATCTCCAGCGAGGAGATGCTGGAGATGGCCGCGAACGGTTCGAAGATCCTGATGGCGCGCAGCGTCGAGTACGCGCGCCGCTACGAGGTCCCGCTGCATGTGCGGTCCTCGTACTCCGGGCGGGTGGGGACGATCGTCGCCGACGATCCCGAGCGCGAGCTCCCCATCGACCCTGACGTCACCCTCCGTACTGCGGACGTCGTCCGACGCGACGCCGCTGACCCGAGCAAGGAGCTCCCCATGCAGGACATCGCAGCACCGGGCCTCGAGGCGCCGATCATCTCGGGCGTCGCCCATGACCGCAGCGAAGGCAAGATCACCGTGGTCGAGGTGCCGGATGTGCCCGGCCGCGCCGCGCTGCTGTTCGACGTGGTCGCCTCGGCCGGCGCGGACATCGACATGATCGTGCAGAACTCCTCGACCGTGGATGACACGGTCGCGATCTCGCTGACGCTGCCGGAGGCGGATGTCCCGGCGGCGCTGAAGGCCATCGAGGATGCGCACGAGCAGATCGGGTACACCGAGGTCCGCTACAACGACCAGATCGGCAAGGTCAGCATCGTCGGCGCCGGGATGCGTTCGCACCCGGGCGTCTCGGCGCTGCTGTTCCGCTCGCTCGGCGAGGCCGGCATCAACATCGACATGATCTCCACCTCGGAGATCCGCATCTCCGTGGTCACCGAGCAGGCGAAGCTCGATGACGCGGTGCGAGTGATCCACACGGCGTTCGGCCTCGACGCCGAGCAGACCGAGGCCGTGGTCTACGGAGGGACGGGCCGATGAACACCGACGAGAACACCCCGCAGAACCCGCAGCAGAGCACCCCTGCGTTCCCGGCCGTCGAGGTCGACATGAGCCGCACCCCCGGCTATGCGGCCGACGGCCCCGTCATCGGGGTGGTCGGTGCGACCGGCCAGGTGGGCCGTGTGATGCTGGCCCTGCTCGCTGACCGGTCGGTCAGGCACTCGGCGATCCGCGTGTTCGCCTCGGCCCGCAGCGCCGGCAAGACCGTGCAGTACGCCGGCCTGCCGCTGACCATCGAGAACGCTGAGACGGCGGACATCACCTCCGACGGCCAGCAGGTCGACATCGCGGTCTTCTCCGCCGGCGGCTCCACCTCCAAGGCGCTGGCCCCGCGCTTCGCCGAGGCGGGCGCGACCGTGGTGGACAACTCCTCGGCCTACCGCGGTGACGGCGAGGTGCCGCTGGTGGTCTCCGAGGTGAACCCGGAGGCGCTGGCGAATCCGCCGCGCGGGATCATCGCGAACCCGAACTGCACCACGATGGCGGCGATGCCCGCGCTGAAGACCCTCCACGACGAGGCGGGCCTGGCTCGGCTGAAGGTCGCCACCTACCAGGCCGTCTCCGGCTCCGGCGTCGCCGGAGTGGCGGAACTGGCTGGTCAGGTGCGCAAGGGCGCCGACGACATCGAGAAGCTCGCGATCGACGGCTCGGCCGTCGACCTCGGCGAGCCGGAGGTCTACGTCAAGCCGATCGCGTTCAATGTGGTGGCCGTGGCCGGCAACCTGATGGACGACGACTCCGGGGAGACCGACGAGGAGCAGAAGCTCCGCAACGAGTCGCGCAAGATCCTGGGCCTGCCGAACCTGCCGGTCGCGGGCACCTGCGTGCGGGTGCCGGTGATGAGCGGCCACGCGCTGGTGATCCATGCCGAGTTCGACAGTGCGATCACCGCCGAGCGAGCCACAGAGCTGCTCGAGGCGGCACCGGGCGTGCAGGTCGTGGACGTGCCGAACCCGCTCGAGGCCGCCGGCCGCGATGGGACGTTCGTCGGCCGGATCCGCAAGGACCAGTCGGTTCCGGAGGATCGGGGACTGGTGTTCTTCGTGGTGGCGGATAATCTGCGCAAGGGCGCCGCCCTGAACGCGATCCAGATCGCGGAGCTGATCGCGCAGAACTGACCTCTGAAGGAGAACTCTCGATGACACTCGCTGCTGCCAGTGGTCCTCCCGGCGCGGGGACCGGCCCGTCACCGCTGTCGTCGTTGTTCTCCGACCGTGTCGGCGAGGAGCTCGCGGACGGCGGGTCCACGTCCCTGAGCGTGGACCCGCTGTCCCGCGTCCTGCGCACGCTGGACACGATCGCCGCCGCCGAGCTCGAGGGCGGCCCGGATCTGCGCACCGTGATCGCGACCCCGGACACGGGGGTCGCCGATTCCGGGCAGGACGAGCGCACGAGCGAGAAGCCGGCGGCCTCCCACCGTCGGGAGGCGATCCTCGACGCCGCCGCCGCCCTGTTCGCCGAGCGCGGCTATCACGGTGCGAGCCTGCGTGACATCTCCCGCCGGGTGGGCATCTCCCATCCGGGGATGCTGCACCACTTCACCTCCAAGGAGGCGTTGCTGGGCTCGGTGATCGACCGGCTCGAGGCGCATGCGCAGGGTCTGCTGGACTCCGTCGAGGTGCTGCAGTCCTCCCCGCAGTCCCTGGTCGCGGCGCTGGCCGGGCCGTGGGACCCGCGCGAGCACTCGATGGCGCTGCTGGCCACGCTCAGCGCCGAGGTGGTGAACCCGGATCATCCGGGCCGCTACCGCATCGCTCGGCTGCGCCTGGTGCACGAGCACGTGCTGGAGCAGGTGCTGAGCGGGCTGAAGGCCAACGGTCGCCTCATCCCGGGCGCGGATCCGAAGTTCCTGGCGCGCACGCTGTTCTCGCTGCTGCTGAGCCTGACGGTGCGCGAGCACACCGTGCGCGAGCTGCAGAAGACGGCCGACGGCGACCCGATCTCCGATGTGCAGGCGTTCGTCCAGCACGTGGTCGCGGGCTGAGCGCCCACGGACCGGCGCGCTGCGATGGATGCTCCGATGCGTTACCGAATCGATCCTGGTCGTTCCCGGCGTCTTGTGCCCCGAGAGGGAGCCGGTCGGTAGACTCCCAGGTTGTGATCGCCTGCAGAAGTGACCGATGAGCCCCGCTACGAGGCCCGACAACTCAGGCGACGACGCGCGCCGGCGCCGCATGCACGCCCTGGCCGGGGTGACCGTGCACGGCAGCGACGGGAAGACGGTGGGCCGGGTGCGGGACGTCTACCTCCATGACGCCACCGGCGAGCTGGCGGCGATCACCGTGATGCCCCGGCAGCTCAGTGCCCGCGGCGTGCTGCTCCCCGCCTC
>JAKDUN010000303.1 GCA_030457675.1 Brachybacterium sp.
GGTGCAGGAGGCTCTCGATGCCCAGGGCGAGCACCGGGATCGCGGCGACGGCGATGATCGCGGTGACCCGATTGTTGTCCGTGTACCAGTTGCCGAACAGGAGATAGCGGAGATCGCCCACCGGGGTGCTGCGCGTCAGCAGCGACATCGCCGCCGCCGCGAGCCAGGGCCCCAGCAGCCAGCGCGAACGGGACAGCAGCAGCACAGCCGCCGCGCAGCCCAGCATCACCACGCCCAGCGGCACGAAGGTAGGGGTGGCGTTGGGGGCCAACGAGAACGCCTGCCCCACCGCCTCCTTCAGCGAGGCGTTCGGCTTCCAGACCGCCGAGGACTCCGCGGGCCGCAGCTGCACCCACATCGCCGCCGAACCCACCAGCGCCACGACGGTCAGCACCGCCAGCGGCCACAGGCGGTGAGTCATCCGCAGGGAGGGGGAGAAGCGCTCGCGCGCCCGGGCCAGGGTCCCCCAGACCAGGATCGGCAGGCCCAGCACCATCCCCACGAACACTCCCTGCGGGTGGGCGAGCGTCACAGCCCCGCACACCACCGGTAGCAGCACCGCGAGCTGGAGGCCGGTGAGCCGCTGCGGGGAGCGCGGTGCGAGCCCCGCCAGGTGGCACACCACGACCACCACCAGCGGCATCATCGTCATGCAGAGGAAGTACGGCAGCACGATGCCCCAGTACATGAGGGCCAGGGGGAAGGCGCCGGTGACCCCGGCCAGCGTGCCCGCGATCATCCACCCGAGCGGCCCGGCGGTGGTGCAGGTGCGCATCAGGGTCATCAGGGCCACCGGCCACAGCACTGCGGCCAGCAGCAGCATCACCACATTGGAGGCCAGCGGGATGCCCTGCTGGGAGACCTGCACGACGAGGCTGACCACCTGGTGCCAGGCCGAGGGGTAATAGCTCTCGTTGCCCGGCAGGGCGGTCATTCCGCCGACCACCCAGGCGGAGGCGTCCCCGGCGCGCAGGACGTAGCGCACCGCGTTGAGATGGAAGACGTTGTCATAGGTCTGGTTGACGGACAGGATCCCGCCCATCATCGTCAGCGCCTGCACCAGCAGGGTGCCGCCGCCCAGCACCAGCCCGGCCAGGAGCGCCATCGCGCGACCGCGCGGGGTGGAGTCGCGGGAGGCAGTGCCGCGCGGAGTGGACGGAGGGTCCTCGCTCGGCACATCAGCCGCCGCCCCGGCCGCCATCCTGGCCGTCGCCCGGCGGCGCCCCGGCAGCCACAGCGCCGCGCCCACCAGCAGCCCCAGCAGCAGCGGGGAGGCGATCGTCCAGGGGATCCCGAGCAGGTGACCGGCCTCGGCGGTGACCGACAGGAGCACCAGCGAGAACGGGACGGCCGCGGCGACGGCGGTCAGCGGCCGCAGTCGCAGCGCGAGCACCGCCGGCAGGCCGGGGGCGCCGAGCACCACCAGCGCGGCGCCCACGGTCGCGAGGATCCTCAGGATGTCCACGCGCGGTGCACCTGCTTCCAGCTCGAGCGGGCGCGAGCGGCCCATGATTCGGGCACATCGTAGCGGTCCCGGGGTGAGCAGAACCCTGGACGCCCGCGCACGCGGATCAGCCGGCCGTCGTCTGCAATTCGTCCGTGACGGCCACAGCCAGCGTCTCCTCGACGAAGAGCCTGGTCAGGTGGTTGTCGTCCATGTACACGTAGACGTCGCCGAGCACCGGGGAGCAGCGACCGTCGGGACAGATCTGCGGTGTGAGATCGAGCAGGGTCACCGCGGCGTCCGCACCGTCGAGCTCGGCGAGCGGGGCGGCCGGGTTCTCGGGGGCGAGCTTGTCCGCCGCGTCGGCGCCGCAGGCGGCGTCGGCCTCGAGCGGGGTGCCGCCGTCCTCGATCGCCGCCTCCGCGCACTGGTACTGGTCCACCTCCCAGCGGGGCGCGTCGCGGACGGCGAGCACGTCGATCCCGCGGTCCAGCAGGGCCTGGACCGCCGCGTCCGTCCCCGCCGGGAGGGTCTCCGCGGAGCTGTCGGCGACGGTGCTGGTCACGGTGGTCATCACGGTCGTGGGCTGGACAGCGTCGAGGTACTCCAGGACGTACTCGTCGTATCCCGTGCAGTACCCGGACCGCTCGGTGCCGGCGAGATAGCCGCACCCATCCATCGTGAGGTTCACGATCTGCAGGTCGTGCTCCTGGGCCCAGGGGATCAGTGCGGGAATGAACTGACGGGAGTGGGAGCTGCCCACCACCACGATCGTCCCGGAGGCGTCCGCGTCCGCGGGCAGCAGCTGCTGGCAGTTCACGTGGCGGAAGCCCTCCTCGGGCTTCCAGGCCCCACCGCAGCGCTCGGGCAGGTCCGGCCACTGGGACCCCAGCTGCCAGCCGTGGGGACGCACATCCGGCGGGGCGACGGGGGCGACCTCGTCGGTCGCCAGGCTCGGTCCCTCGGCCACCGGCGGCTGGGGCTGATCGCGGTGCAGGAACAGCCACCAGCCGGCCGCCGCGCCCGCCACCAGGGCGAAGCTCAGCGCGATCGCCGTCAGTGCCCGCCACGGGCGCGCCTCCAACCAGCGCGAGCGACGCACCGGGGAGTCCACCGCGCGCGTCACCAGCCAGGCCAGCAGCACCGACCCGGTCAGCACCACCAGTCCGTCCAGCAGCCCGGCGCGCGCCTGCCCGCTGTGGTGCAGCCAGATCACCAGGATCGGCCAGTGCACCAGGTACAGGGCGTAGGAGATGTCGCCGATGAACGCGGCGGGACGGGTGGACAGCACCGAGTCCATGCCCCAGCGGGTGCCGGAGTGCCCGGCCACCACCACTGCGGCCGCGGCGGCGAGCGGCCAGAGCCCGATCCAGCCGGGGAAGAGCGCCGAGACGTCCACCAGGATCCCGCAGGCCAGCAGGGCGGCCATGCCCACCCAGCCGGTGACGGCGCGCAGGGTGCGCAGGCGCGGGGGAGCGCCGTCCTCCGGGCGCCGAGCACCGGTGAGCCGGTCCAGCGCCGGCAGGGCCAGGGCCAGCAGGGACCCGGCGGCGAACTCCCACATCCGGGCGGCGGTGTCGAAGTAGGCGATCTGCTGCTGGGACTGGGTGGAGATGATCGACCAGGTCAGGGAGGCCGCACCGATCACGGAGATCAGGGCGATGAGGGGGCGCCGCACCGACTTCCCGGCCCGGGCTCGGCGCGCCACCAGCAGGAACAGCAGCGGCCACACCACGAACGCCTGCCCTTGCACGCTCAGGGACCAGAAGTGCTGCAGCGGGGAGGAGCCGCCGGCATCGCGGGCGTGATAGTCCACCTGCAGCAGCACCAGCAGCAGGTTCTCCAGGTAGACGGCGGAGGCCACCGCCTCCTGCATGATCGTCTGCCACATCGAGGAGGGGAGGAAGACTGCGGTCCCGGCCAGCACCAGCAGGATCGTCACCGCGGCGGGGGGCATCAGGCGTTTGAAGGTGTGCAGCCAGTAGCGCGGGATCCCCAGCGGCCGGCCGCTCTCGAGGCGGCGCACGAAGGTGCCGGTGAGGAAGAAGGCGGAGAGGAACAGGAAGACGTCCACGCCGCCGGAGACCCGACCGAGCCAGATGTGGTACACGGCGACCAGACCCAGCGCCACGGCCCGCAGACCGTGCAGCTCGCGGCGGAAGGCGGGGCGGGAACGCTGCAGCGCGGCGGCCGACGGGTCTGCGGGAGCGCCCTCCGCGGAGGGTTCCGGGCTGCGGGAGCGGAGCTCCTCGCCCCGCAGCCCCCAGGTCCCGGAGACGGAGCCGGAGGTGGACCAGGCGTCCTCCGCCTCGCGCTCGGCATGCAGCTCGATGGGGCCCTGCAACCAGTCGTCGAGGGACGAGGCCTGCGAGGGCAGCGGCCCGGCGAT
>JAKDUN010000304.1 GCA_030457675.1 Brachybacterium sp.
GCTTCGCCGAGTTCGTGCCCGGCATGACGTCGAACTTCAACAGCATCGAAATGAGCTTCGGCTCCGAGGCGATGGTGCTGGGCATCTTCCAGGTGTCCGTGCTGCACAACATCATCCACCTGCTGTTCGGCGCGGTCGGGATCGCGCAGTCGAGGTTCTCCTACTCGGCGCGGAGGTATCTGCGGATCGCCGGCGGCCTCGCCGCGGTGCTGTGGATCTTCGGCCTGCTCGTCGACCCGAGCTCGATGGCGAACTTCCTGCCGCTGAACATGGTCGACACCTGGGCGTACTTCGTCCTGGCGATCGTGATGATCGGGCTGTCGTTCCTGTCCGGCGACGTCGGGCGCAGCAGGGCGAGCACCGTCCACCATCTCCGGACCTCGACCATGAGCTGAGGCGGACCGCCCGGCGCGCCTGATCGCCGGCCGCGCGACGCGGGACGCGGGACGCGGTCAGCAGGCAGCAGGCAGCAGGCAGCGGCCGCAGGGCACGATGCGGCGCGGCCGGACTATGCTCGTGCCCCATGCCCGTCTCCTTCACCCGTCTCGACCCGTCCGGCGACGACCACGACGCCCTGGTCGAGTTCATGACGCGCAACGAGTTCCCCTTCCATGTGCACCCGCGCCGGAGCGCCGCAGAGGTCGACGCCGCGATCGACAAGGGGGCCTATCGCGACGAGGACAACGACTCCTTCTGGGTCGATCACCGCGACCTCGGGCGCCTCGGTGTCCTCCGCCTCGAGGACCTGAGTGACGACGCACCGCTGTTCGACCTCCGTCTCGACACCCCGTTCCGCGGCCGCGGCCTCGGGGTCGACGTCCTGCAGGCCGTCACCGACCACGTCTTCGCCACCATGCCGACCGTCAAGCGCTTCGAGGGGCAGACCCGCGAGGACAACATCGCGATGCGCAGGACCTTCATGCGCTGCGGCTGGCTCAAGGAAGCGCACTACCGGGAGGGCTGGCCGGTGGACGGCGGCACGCCGCTCGCCTCGGTGGCCTACGGCATCCTCCGGCGCGACTGGGAGACCGGGGAGACGACCACCTTCGACTGGGACGACCTGCCTGCCTGAGCCTCCGCCGCCGTGGCGTCGGCGCGAGAGAGCGTCGAGAGCGGCGCTCCTGATGGTGTACCCCCATCATCTTGCTCACCGTCGCGTGAGACCTGCACACTCACGCGATATGATGTTTTCATCATGCCACTATCCCAGAGTCAACGCCCCCTGTACGAGGTCAAGGCCAATCTCTTCAAGGGCCTCGCCCATCCGTACCGCATCCGGATCCTCGAGCTGCTCTCCGATGCCGAGGAGGTCTCCGTCGCCGCGCTCCAGGCCGATACCGAGCTCGAGGCCTCCCACCTCTCCCAGCACCTGTCCGTGCTGCGCCGTCACCACCTCGTGGTCTCCGAGCGCCGCGCGAGCCACGTCTACTACCGCCTGGCCGATCCGCGCATCCGTGAGCTCCTGGCCGTGGCGCGCTCCCGAGATCTGTGGCCCGCCCGCGAGGACTACCGCCTGCTGCGGAGGACCTGGCGGAAGGATCTCGTGGCCGGCGTGACCGTGGGCATCGTCGCACTGCCGCTCGCACTCGGCTTCGGGGTCAGCTCGGGGCTCACGGCGGAGCAGGGACTGATCACCGCGATCATCGCCGGACTCCTCGCCGCGGTGTTCGGCGGATCGAACGTGCAGGTCTCGGGGCCGACGGGCGCGATGGTGGTGGTGCTGGTGCCGATCGTCGCCGCTCACGGCGTGGGCGCGATCGCCGCCGTGACGCTGCTGGCGGGGCTGATGGTGATGGCCACCGGACTGCTGCGGCTGGGGAAGGTGGTCTCGATCATCCCCTGGCCGGTGATCGAGGGGTTCACCCTTGGTATCGCTTGCATCATCTTCATGCAGCAGATCCCGCTGATCGCCTCGGCGGAACCGGCCGCGCCCGGCGAGCTGAGCTCGAATGCGCTGGTGGCCGCGGCCCAGTCGCTCGCGGCGGCGGACCTCGTGCACCTGGCCTGGGCGTTGGGCGCGGTCGCGATCGTGGTCACCTCGATGCTGCTCGCCCCGCGGATCCACCCCTCGATCCCCGGCTCCCTGATCGGGATCGCTCTGGTCGCTGTGCTCGCTGCCCTGGTTCCGACACCGCTGGCCACGATCGGGGCGATCCCCGCCTCGCTGCCCGCGCCGTCGGTGCCGACGATCGACCCGGCGCTGCTGGGGGTGCTGCTGCCGGCCGCGGCGACCGTCGCCGCACTCGCGGCGATCGAGTCGCTGCTCTCGGCGCGGGTGGCCGGTTCGATGTCCGACACCGGCGCTTTCGACCCGGACCGTGAGCTGGTGGGTCAGGGAGTCGCCTCCGTCGGCGCGTCCCTGTTCGGGGGAATGCCCGCCACTGGCGCGATCGCCCGCACCTCCGTCTCGCTGCGGGCCGGGGCCCGCACCCGCGCCGCCTCGATCGTCCATGCGCTGGTGCTGCTGGCGGTGGTCTACGTCGCGGCGGGGCCGGTGGGGATGATCCCGCTGGCGGCGCTCGCGGGCGTGCTGTTCATGACCGCGCTCCGGATGGTGCGCATCGCCACTGTGCGCTCGATCATGACCTCCACCCGCTCCGATGCCTGGATCTTCACCATCACCGCCCTGGTCACGGTCTCCTTCGACCTGATCGTCGCGGTGCTGATCGGGGTGGCGCTGGCGGCGATCGTCGCCCTGCGCGGTGCGGCCCGCACCACCGGGGTGAGCCTGGAGCCGATCCGGGTCGAGCAGCCCGGCGAACTGGACGACTCGATCACCGCGATCCGCTTCCAGGGCCCGCTGTTCTTCGTCTCCGCCGAGCGGGTGCTGGAGACGGTGATGGACGTGGGCTCGGTGAACGTGGTGATCCTGCGGCTGTCCCGGCTGGAGCGGGTCGATGCCACCGGTGCCCAGGTGCTCGCCCAGATCGTCCGCTCTCTGGAGCGGCGCGGCATCACCGTGCTGCTCAAGGGGGTCCAGGACAGCCACAGCGCCCTGTTCCGCCGGGTGGGGGTGCTGGCCGCGCTGCGCCATCACCGCCACCTGTTCGTGGACTTCGACAGCGCGCTCGAGCACGCCCGCTCGCACGTGGAGCGGGATCGGGCCGCCCGGTCGGGGCCGGAGAGCGCGACTATCGCCGGGGACTGACGGCGCGGCTCGACGCCGCCTCAGACCGCGAGGATCTGCTCCTGGCGCCGGCTCAGCTCCTCCGCGGTGCTCCAGGTGCCGAACAGGGCCGCGCCGGGCTCGAGCTCGCGGCCGTCGGCGAGAGTCCCCACGGCCACGGGATCGTAGCCCAGGCGCTGCAGCAGGGCGCCGACCGCGTCGGCCGCGCGGGGATCATCGGCGGCCACGGCGATCGCGCGGCGGTGCGGGTGGCCGTCCTCGCGGCCGCGGTCCTCGAGGTCGTGGTAGCCGATGTGGTTGAGGGTCTTGACCACGCGGGCCTGCGGGATCCGGGCCGCGAGCAGCTCGCTGGTGGACAGGGTCGCGTCGAGGTCGCCGAGCGCGGTGCGGGCTTCGGCGAGGGCGGCGGCATCCGCCGCGCCCCAGGGGTTGGTCGCGTCGATGACGATCACCTCCCGCAGCGCGCCCGGGTCGAGGGCGAGGGCCACGTGCAGCGGCACCGTGATCGCCCCGATGTCGCTGCTCGCGGCGAGCGCGGGGAGGCCGACGGGGCGGGCGCCGGGCAGCCGCGCGGCGAGCGCAGGCCTCGACGTGCGGCCGGTCACCTGCACCTCGAGGCCGCTGCGCAGGGCGGTGCGGGCCAGGGCACTGCCGATCTTCCCGGGACCGAGCACCCCCAGGCGCGGAGTGCGCGAGGGA